>VGGM01000225.1 GCA_016868515.1 Bacteroidota bacterium
CCCACGACCGATATTGCAGCAGCCCTTGGTTCCGCCAAAAAGAGTAACCAGACCCTGGCGGGCTTCGCCCTTGAAACCGACAATGAGATTGAGAATGCCGTTGGAAAGCTTCAAAGGAAGAACCTCGACATGATTGTTCTGAATTCGTTGCGCGACGAGGGAGCCGGTTTCGGGGTTGCAACAAACAGGGTCACCATTATTGACAGGTACAATAAAATTGATAAATTTGAGTTAAAACCGAAGGATGAAGTAGCGTACGACATCCTTAAGAAAATTGCTTCGTTGCGCCAAAAAATGAGGAAATGAGAAAGTCGTGCCTGATTGTAGTGCTCTTTTCAGCCCTTGCAGTTACCCATGCCGGCGGCCAGGAACTTATGTGCAATGTGCAGGTTACCGCCCAGCGGATTCAGGGCTCAAACAGGCAGGTTTTTCAGACAATGCAGCGCGATATCTACGAGTTCATGAACAACATGGTATGGACCAACCATGTCTACAGCTATTCCGAACGCATCGACTGCAATATTATGATAAACCTTACCGAGCAGCTATCAGCCGATGAGTTCAGGGGTACGCTGCAGGTGCAGCTCCGGCGTCCGGTCTACAACACAACTTACAACTCAACCATACTGAATTTTGTTGATAATAACGTGCAGTTCAGGTATGTAGAGTTTCAGCCACTCGAGTTCGACCCGAACAGTCACCGGTCGAACCTTGTTTCGTTGCTGGCATATTATGCATATATGATTATAGGGTTTGACTACGATAGCTATTCAGCTGAAGGGGGAACCGAGTATTTCCAGATGGCCGAGAAGATAGTTACCAACGCCCAGACAGCTCCTGAGTCGGGCTGGAAACCTTATGACGGTTCGAGAAACAGAAACCGCTACTGGCTGGTTAAGAACGTTCTTGACAGACAGTACCAGATGGTGAGGCTTTTCGTTTACGAGTATCACATAAAGGGGCTCGACCCTATGGAATCACGTATAAACGAATCACGGACAGCCATGGTAGAGAGTCTGAGGCTCCTGCAGCAGGTTTACCGCACACGCCCCGATCCTTTCATGTACTACATGCAGGTGGTGCTGGAGGCTAAGGCCGACGAACTGGTGAATATCTACAGCCGGGCGTTTCCCGAGGAGAAGAGCCGTGTGGTACAGATACTTACCGAGATTGATCCGGCAAATAAATCGAAGTACGAGAAGATACTGAGTTCCAACTAATTCCCCGGGGTAATTATGCTTGTCAGGCTTTCGGTTCAGAATTATGCGTTAATCAGGGAACTAAATATGGAGCCCGGCGGGCGACTCACCATCATTACCGGTGAAACAGGAGCCGGCAAATCAATTCTGCTTGGTGCCCTGTCGCTGATTCTTGGCAACAGGGCCGACACATCGGTACTGCTCAACAAGGATGAGAAGTGCGTGGTGGAAGGACTTTTCAATCTGGCAGGGAAGGAGATGGAGATTTACTTTGGCGAGAATGACCTCGATTATGATGATAACACTATTCTGCGGCGCGAGATAAATCCTGCCGGCAAGTCCAGGGCCTTCGTCAACGACACTCCTGTTAACCTGAATATTCTCAGGGATATAGGCGACAGACTTGTCGATATCCATTCACAACACAACAACCTTCTTCTGAATGACAGCGCCTTTCAGCTTGGAGTTATTGATTCGGTTGCCGGAAACAGTAGTCTGCTTCACTCGTACCGGGAGGTTTACGAAGAGTACCGGCAGTTAAGAAAGGAATATGACTCCCTGAAGGAAAACACCGACCGCAACAAGGCCGATTTGGAGTATTACCAGTTTCAGCTTACCCAGTTGAAGGAGGCAGCACTGGTTCCCGGTGAACAACAGGGGCTGGAGCAGGAGAGGGAGACTCTTGCACATGCAGGTGATATCAGACTGGCTCTCGGTGCTGTTACCTCGGCCCTCTCATCAGACGATATTTCTGCTCTGAAAATGATACGCGATGCAAGATCGGCTCTTCAAAGGGTGGCCGGTTATATCGGTGGAGGAGACGAAATGCTGGCGAGGCTGGAATCGGCCGGAATTGAACTCGACGACATTGCAGCCACGCTTTCGCAGGTGCTGAACCTTACCGAGGACAATCCGCAGCGGCTTCAGATTATCAATGACCGCCTCGATCAGCTTAATGCTCTTATGCACAAGCACAGGGTTAATACACTTGAAGAGCTTATAGAGAAAGCGGCTGAGATTGAGAAGCTGGTTACGGGCATAGAGACCGGCGATGAGCGACTCATTGAACTTGAGCCACTGCTTAAACTCTGCAGTGAAAGGCTAGCCTCGGCATCGCGGCTGCTTACTGAATCCCGGTCAAAGGTAACCGGTGTTCTTGAGTCAACCGTCGCCGGACTCCTGAAGTCGCTGGGGATACCCAACGCAAGGTTCTCGGTAAGGTTATCGGCGGCAAACGGTTACATGCCAACCGGTGACGACAGGGCAGAGTTCCTCTTTTCAGCAAACAGGCAGGTGCCCCCTGAAACTCTTTCACGCGTTGCCTCAGGAGGTGAGCTTTCAAGGGTGATGCTGAGCCTGAAATACCTGCTTTCGAAAAGCAGACGCCTCCCCTCGGTTATATTCGATGAGATTGACTCGGGTGTTTCGGGAGAAGTGGCAGGAATGGTGGGCGACATGCTTGCCCAGATGGGAAAAACCATGCAGGTAATCAATATTACTCACCTGCCCCAGATAGCCGCCCTCGGCGATACTCACTATTTTGTTTATAAAAATGACACTTCTGATTCAACAATTACACACCTTAAGTTGTTATCAAAGGAGGAGAGAGTTATGGAGGTGGCGCGGCTGCTAAGCGGAAGTGAAATTACCGATGCGGCAGTGGAGCATGCCAGAACGCTTTTTAAAAAGAATATCTGATGTCTGATTTACGATATCTGATATCTGATTTAAGATTACCTACGGCTTTCAGGTTGCTCCCGCTGGTCGCGAACTCGCCTTCGGCTCGGTTCGGTGAGCTCGCTCCGACATATCGGAGCTCGGTTAACGATTTAAGATTAACGATTTAAGATTAACGATTTAAGATTGAAAGGCATGCGAAGCGAAGCGAAGTCCCGTACCGAAGGTCGGGAGAGCATGGAGCATATATGGTATCCCCGCTACGTCACTACGTCACTACGCCATAACGCCATTTTAACCCGTAACCCGCAACCAGTAACATATCAACCATGTCAAACGGATTATTAAAAGGAAAGACCGGCATCATCTTCGGTGCCCTGAATGAGAAGTCAATTGCCTGGCAGGTAGCACTCAAGGCTCATGAACAGGGTGCAAGGCTGCTTCTCACAAATGCCCCTGTGGCCATGCGTCTGGGTACCATTAATGAGTTGGCTGAGCTTACCGGCAGTAAAGTTATCGCTGCCGATGCAACCAGCATGGATGATCTCGGAAAGCTTTTTACAGAAGCAATGGAGATCTTCGGAGGTAAAATCGATTTTGTCCTTCACTCAATAGGGATGTCGCCGAACGTCAGGAAAGGAATTCCCTATCCTGAGATCGGCTATGAAAACATGCTCAAAACCCTGGATATTTCGGCTCTGAGTTTCCACAGGATATTGCAGACGGCATACCGAATGGATGCCATCAATGAATGGGGTTCAGTAGTTGCTTTAAGTTATGTTGCTGCGCAGCGCACCCTGGCAGGTTACAACGATATGGGTGATGCAAAGGCCCTGCTCGAGTCAATAGCCCGCAGCTTCGGGTATATTTATGGTCGTGATAAAAGAGTAAGGGTCAATACTATATCACAATCACCAACCCCCACGACGGCAGGTTCCGGCGTAGCAGGTTTCGACAGCCTTACCGACTTCTCCGAACGAATGTCACCACTTGGCAACGCAACTGCAGAAGAGTGTGCCAACTACTGCGTGGTACTTTTCTCTGACCTTACCCGGAAG
>VGGM01000226.1 GCA_016868515.1 Bacteroidota bacterium
CATCACCAAAATCACAGGAATCGAGCAATGTATCAAGAGAAGACTCAGGGACGAACCCCGGCAGGCGCTTCCTGCGCTTCGGCATTACCACCTTTTCCATCGGATCAGCTCCATGGAGACCCTCTTTCCTCAGAAATCTGAAAAACACCCTCAGGCATGAAATCTTCCGGTGAACCGATGAAGGCGATATCCCGGAATCAAGCAAACTTACTATCCAGTCCCTTACATCCTGACTGATAACGGTGCCGGGATTGAACTCAGTCTCATCATTTGTGTGGAAAACAATAAACTGACTCAGGTCGTTCGAGTATGAACGAACGGTATGGGGTGAATAGCGCCTCTCCGTTTGCAGATATTGCAGAAATGATTCCTTATGGTTCATAAAGGAACCCCCTATATGTGTTACTGTCTGATTGGAACAGGTACAGGAAGCGGTTAGTCTTCCTTCTCCTGAAGCTTCTGGATATAGATAGCTTTCTTGATCTCTTCCCTGCGGTTTATTGAAGGTTTGGAGAATGACTGACGTGAACGTAACTCACGAATAACGCCTGTCTTCTCAAATTTCCTCTTGAACTTCTTCAAAGCCCTTTCGAGGTTCTCACCCTCTTTTAACGGTACGATTATCATATCTTTTTTCTACTGTTTTAAAAATCGAGCCGCAAAGTTAGAAATAGAATTAATGATTTCAAAACTTTTCCACATTAATTTACCTGAAAACCATTCTAAACCACCAAATCAAACCAACATCCTTTTAAAAGTTTTACATTCAATATAATGCCTAAATGTAGCAAATCCGGGGCTAATCTCCAAATATTATATTTCAGAATGACAGATAATACCTTAACAGATGTGCCTTACCTTCAGGAACCAAACTGTTCTCGAGCATAACTGCCCATCCGGAGATTGATCCGTGCTTTTCCCTGTACTGAACAATGGACTTTACATGTTCAATCTCAAGATAGGGGTGTCTCAGCAGGTCAGAGAAACCCGCACTGTTAACCTGAATCCTGGTTAAACGCAAAGTATCGGCCTCCACCCTCGATGAGATGATATTGAAGACCGAATCGCGTAAACCGTATACTTCGAGCAGCTGGCTCTTGTCGGCATATCCTCCCAGCAGATTGCGGTATTTGATTATCCTTGCCGAAAGAACCGGACCAATTCCGGGTAACCTGTCGAGTTCGGCCGAATCGCACAGATTCAGGTTTATTGTCGACTGCCGCCGGGGAACAGGGCTGCTCCTGACAGGCTGAGCCCTTACTGACTCGCTTGTTGAACTTCCATATGGTTCAGCCGCTAACCCGGGAGCCTTCTCCTCAAAGGTCAAAGCCACAGGCAACTCCTTCCCCGAAGGAGGTGCAAAACGGATAAGAGTAACCACGGCAATCAAAACAACCACTACCAGCGTTGCCCTCCTTTCGCGCCTGTCATATCCGAACCATGAGGATATGATACTCCTGATACTGTTCATTATTTCAGAAATGAGTGAGACAATGCAATATAAAAAAAAAAGTGGCAACCTCAACCACTTTTTTAACTTTAATTACTCCAGTCACTTTAGTCACTCCTGTCACTCAACGGGCTCTCCCCCAAACCCCTGTTCCTGTACTCAGTCATGTATACTTTCAGGTCGGTGTATACTTCGGGGGCCATTATAACCAGGCCTATAATATTTGGGAAAGCCATGGTAAGCACCATCATATCCGAAAATGCAATAACGTTGTTCAGACCCGATGATGCACCAATAACGGTAAAGCTGAGAAATACCATATAGTATGTTACCGGAAGGACACCCCGGGGCAGCCCTATCCGGGCAGCAGGCTTCTCAAGCAGGTATTTAAACCCGTTAAGCCCGTAATACGACCATGAAATCATTGTTGAAAATGCGAAACAGAGAATTGAGACAACCAGCAGGTAGGGAAACCAGGGAAATACGGTTGCAAATGCCATTGATGTAAGCTGTGCTCCTTCGAGTCCCGATCCGGCTTCATATACCCCGGTAAAAATAATTACCAGTGCCGTCATAGTACAAATCACAACCGTATCGATAAATGGTTCCACCAGCGCGACAATACCCTCTTTTACAGGTATGTTCGTACGTGCTGCCGAGTGGGCAACTGCGGCTGAGCCCACACCTGCCTCATTTGAGAAGGCCCCTCTCTGGAAGCCTGTGATCAGAACCCCGATAAATCCTCCCTTAAGTGCAGCAGGACTGAACGCACCTTTGACAATTATTACAAACACCTCATCAATTCGTGCAATATTTATGAATATAATTACAAGTGCAGCTCCCACATACAGGATCGCCATAAACGGAACAAGCCTTGCTGCCACCCCTGCTATGCTTCGTATTCCACCCGAAACGACTACTGCAATAATGACTGCAAGTGCAATACCGAACCAGAATCCGTAAGGCTCCATGGCCGGAAAAATTAGTTTAACCTGGGCAAATGACTGGTTTGCCTGAAACATGTTGCTCCCGCCGAAACTGGCAAGAACCATCATAATTGCGCTGAAAACTGCCAGAATCTGCCCCAGTAAACCCAGGTTTCTGTTTTTAAGCCCTTTACTCAGATAATACATGGGGCCACCCGACACCCTGCCACTGGCATCAATATTTCTGTACTTCACTCCCAGGGTACATTCAGTGAATTTCATCGACATCCCGAAGAAGCCTGCAAGTATCATCCAGAATGTGGCTCCCGGTCCTCCCACGGTCACGGCAATGGCAACCCCTGCTATATTTCCAAGGCCCACTGTTGCGGAGAGTGCTGTTGAAAGTGCCTGAAAGTGGCTGACCTCACCCTTGTCACCTTTCTTATCATACTTGCCGGTAATCAGGCCGAATGCATGTGTAAAGGCCCTGACATTCACAAATCTCATTCTGAAAGTAAAAAAGATGCCACCGAGAATGAGCCATAATACAACAACCGGTATTCTTGCTCCGGCATCAATTCCAAGGGCTGCCACGGGGTCCCAGAAGAAGATCTTTTCGAGAAACTCCACCACAGGTCCGAAAGCAGCATCAATTTTGCTTATTCCGGTTTCGTTATCGGTGATTAATAATACCATCTGACCGGTAGTTCCCTGATTATCAGCCCAGGATTCCGTACAGGAATACAGTGGCTATTGCCAGCGGAGCAATGAATTTCAGAATGATATTAAGAAGGCCGGCAATCCTTATCCTGTAAAGGCCGCCACTTGTTATCTCGTCGTTAAACGCCTTCCGTCCGAGATGCCAGCCAACAAAAATCACAATAAAAGTTGCTCCAAGTGGCAATAGAATGTTAGCCGACAGGTAGTCGAACCAATCAAACATAGTCTTGCCAAGAATAAGCGTTCCCTTAAGCGGACCAAAAGACAATGTGGCAAATACCCCCAGCAGGTTAATTGCCAGGGCACCAATGACGGTTGCCTTTGTCCTTGACATACTGAGCTCCTCCGAGAAATATGCCACAACAACCTCAAGCACCGATACGGTGGAGGTAAGGGCCGCTATTGCCAGAAGAAGGAAAAACAGAATAGCGAAGAAATAACCGCCTGGCATCTGTGCAAAGATATTGGGCAGCACAATGAACACAAGTCCGGTTCCTTCAGCCGGGTCAATATTGAAGGCAAAAACGGCCGGGAAAATCATTACACCGGCAAGGATGGCAATCAGCGTATCAGCGGTTGAAACCTGAAAGGCTATAGAGGGAAGATTATTAGCCTTCTTCACGTACGAGCCGTATGTAATAAGTGTTCCCATCCCGATGCTGAGCGAGAATGCCGCCTGCCCAAGTGCATCAAGGACAACCTTCCATGTTATTTTTGAGAAGTCGGGCCTGAAAAGGAATCTAAGACCCTCACCCGATCCTGGAAGGGTTACTGACCTGATACTCATAATTATGATAAGCAGCAATAAC
>VGGM01000227.1 GCA_016868515.1 Bacteroidota bacterium
CCTGTCCCATCCCCTTTCATCATAGAACTTGTTCTGTATTCCTTCAAAACTATCACGGTTAACCACTGCTCCCTTTGCAGCCCCTATGGTGTATGGTTCGGTATAGAACCTTTCAGGCAGCACATCGTCGCCACGCCTGAAACCTTCGCGGTAGTTGAACATCTTCTCGAGGTTGAAAATGCGTTCACCTGCCATAACGAATTCCTTTTCGCTCCATTCAATGCCTGTTATGGCGCTCATGAAGTGTCTGTAGTGCAAATCATTACGGAACCACGATGATGCGAAGCTGCATGTACCGAGTGAATCACGGAGGGCCATCGAATCCTGGGCAGTTTTACTGCCACCGCTCAGATGGCATGCACCCCGGTTTGACATGGTGTAGGTGATACCATACGACCCCGGGTTGCGGTGTACGTTCCATGCAGCCAGTTCATGACCCTTGACATGGATTGCAAAGTTCTCCGAGCCTTTCCCTATAAGGGCTGCCATGTATTTCACTCCCCTGCTTGCCTTGTCGCCGATACCATCTCTGTATGATATCTTCCGCAGCATCTCAAGTGTGGCATCAACACTCCCCCACCGCAGGTCAATCCCATCAAGGAAGTCTGTATCTATCAGGCCCTTCTCGTAACATTCCATCAGAAACCCGATTACATTTCCTGCCGATATAATGTCAAGACCATAATCGTCGCCGTCATAAATCAGTTTCTGAAGCCCGTTAAGGTCGGAGATAAGAAGGTTTGTCCCCAGCATAGTTCCGGTTTCATACTCCGGACCGTCATGTACGAGCGTGCCGTAAGCTCCCTTGGCATTCCCGCTCTTCTTGCATGCCAGCTGACATGTAAAGCAGGCAAAGTCGCGCTTCCAAATCTTCTCGCGGTTGGCAAGGGTGCCTATTTTCTGTACCTCCTCAAAAGTGCCTTCGCGGAAGTTCTTCACTGCCTGGGTACCGTTGTTGCTGCTGTTTTCGAGGGCGCCGGTTGTTCCCGAGGCCCTCCACCGTTTAACGCCATCGTCGAGTCCGGCGAAGGTTTTCCGTGACAGTTCGAGTAATTCCAGGAACTTTTCATGGTTTGCCACCTGCGGGGACTTTGTTCCCCTCACGGCAATGGCTTTCAGGTTTTTCGATCCCATTACGCATCCGGTGCCTCCCCTTCCGGCAGCCCTTGCTGCAGTGTTTATGATACAGGCCATTGGTACGAGGTTTTCGCCGGCGGGCCCGATGTAACATGATTCGAACCTGCGGTCGCCAAGGTCCTCAATGAACTTCCGGTCGAATTCATCGGTCTTCATCCCCCAGTATTTTGAGGCGTCCCTTATTTCAACTCTGTCGTCTTCGATACATATGTAAACCGGTTTTCTTGCCTTTCCGGTAACAACCATTGCATCGTATCCTGCGAACCTGAGTTCCGGACCGAAGAAACCGCCCATGTTTGCATAGCCTATTCCTGATGAGTGTTTGTAAAGGGGGTTCGCCGGGTTTGTACGCGGTGATTTGGTGACCACACAGGTACGTGATGAATTGGGTATGGGCAGTCCGCAGAAAGGCCCCGGCATGAAAAGCAGAGGGTTCGCGGGCGAAAGCGGGTCGAGTCCCGGCTTCTTTATCCTGTCGGTCAGAATCTTCATTCCAAGCCCTCTTCCCCCGATGAAATTTCTCATGTCGCTTTCGGGGATATCAATAACTTTAACCTTGCCGTTTGAAAGGTTGACATCAAGCAGTTTACCGTAATATCCGTTCATTTCGCCAGCAATTAGTTCACCCTGTGGGTTATTTCGTAATACTTTTCGATAAGCTTCCCGGCAATATCCCCGGGTTTCATGTTGCGCAACGGTTCATCGAGTTCTATCTCCCTGAAGCTGAGTGCACCGTAGGTACAGTATTTGACACATGACGGGTCTCCTCCGCACAGGGTGCAGATGCGGCCCGGCTTGCCGTTTTCAGGGTTTCTCTCTATGACCCCGCCCCTCGAGGAGGCGCAAACCACGGCACATGAACCGCATCCTATGCATCTGTCGTAGTCACAAACCACGGTATGCAAGAGAGGGTCGCGGTAAAGGGCCTTGCGGCCGGTTGAAGGGTGTTTTTCAACCGGGCAGGTTTCCACACACGGAGCATCGCTGCACAGGAAGCAGGTTACCGGCACATCAACATCGGGATTGTAGTGCCACACCCTTATATTCGACAGTTCGGGGTTTCCCAGTCCCTCCATCATTTTTCCCCCGACATCTGCACGGTGGTTAAATGCCGAGCAGGCCATTTCGCATGTTCTGCACCCCGAGCACTTGTCGAAGTCAATAAATATCGCCTTTACCTTTGTGTCGCCCGATGCCTGAGCCGCCAACAGCCCGATGCCCCTGAACATAGCCAGGGCACCCGCCCCGAGGGTGACGTTTCTAACAAATGCACGTCGCGTGTGCGCTACCAATTTTGTCATTTCGAAATCTCTTTTGGTTCCCCAGAAATCAAATTTAATGAAAATGTATCATCAGGAGTGTACCCGATGGGTCATTTCTGCTTAAAAATCAATAATTTTGTGCCACACTAAAAGGTTCTTATGGGGAAAAGTACAGGTAGTCAGAGAATTGGAGTTCTTACAGCGGGAGGTGACTGCCCGGGGATAAACGCTGCAATCAGGGGCGTAGGGAAAACGGCCATTGTGAAATACAACATGACGGTAATTGGTATCTCCGACGGGTTCACCGGGCTGATTAATAAGGAGTACACTGAGCTTTCTGAATCCGACCTTTCAGGCATTCTGACAATTGGCGGAACCATTCTGGGCACGTCGCGCGAGAAACCATACAAGGGAGCCGATAAGGGAAAACCCGACGTAAGGAAGCCGCTTCTGATAAGGGAACACTATGAACAGATGGGGCTTGACTGCCTCGTTTGCATCGGAGGAAACGGAACTATGAAAACAGCCAGCCTTCTGGCAAAAGAGGGGCTTAACGTGGTTGGCATTCCAAAAACCATTGACAATGATGTTTGGGGAACCGATAAAACCTTCGGCTTCGATTCGGCAGTAAATATCGCAACAGAGGCCATTGACAGACTGCACTCCACAGCAAACTCACACAAGAGGATTATGATAATCGAGCTGATGGGGCACAATGCCGGATGGATTACACTCTATGCCGGAATTGCCGGTGGCGGCGATGTTATACTGATTCCCGAAATTGACTATTATGAGGAGAAAGTAGCTGAATACCTGACGAAAAGGGTACAGGACAACAAGGCCTACTCTATTGTGGTTGTAGCCGAGGGAATACGCGTGCAGGGCAAGGAGAAGTCGGCAGCAGGCTATATCGCCAGGGTTATAAGTGAACTGACCGGACTGGAAACAAGACAGACAGTGCTGGGATACATACAGAGGGGTGGTACGCCATCGCCCATGGACAGGGTACTGGCCACCCGGTATGGTTCGGCTGCTGCCGATCTGATAGCAAGAAGGGAGTACGGCCGGATGGTGGCTATGAAAAACTATGAGATAACCAGCGTGCCCCTTGAGGATGTGGCAGGCAAAACCAGGCTGGTAAGCGCTGACAACCCTCTTATTGGCAAGGCCAAGGGTATTGGTACCAGCTTCGGAACATGACTCAGCTTTAACAACATGTGGCATGAAAAAACTGATATTCGTAAGACACGGGAAGGCGGAAGATCCCGATAATGCTCTTAATGATTTCGGCAGGTCGCTTACCGAAAAGGGGAAGGAGATATCTTCGCAAATGGCTCGCCGGCTTGCAAAGCGTGAAAAAGAACAGGTTACCATAGTTACGAGTCCCGCTTTCAGGGCTCTCGAAACAGCCCTGATATTTGCCGGTACTCTTAAAACAGGCTATGACAATATTGTAATCCGTGAGGCAATCTACGGCTCATTCGGACTCA
>VGGM01000228.1 GCA_016868515.1 Bacteroidota bacterium
CACGGCAAAGGTAATGGAGAAGCTGATAAAGGCTATCGGAAGTTCGTTCCGGCGAACCTTCGGCGACGATCCTGAAAACAGCGAATGGTATCCGCGAATAGTTAACAGTCAGGCCTTTGACAGATTGACAGGATACCTGCACGACGGAGTGGTACGGTTTGGAGGGCGCACGAATTCTGAAACAAGGTATATCGAACCATCCATAATCGATGAAGTAGTCGGAGGTCCTCCTGTGATGCAGGAAGAGTTATTTAGTCCTGTACTGCCGGTGCTGACCTTCAGCAACCTCACAGAAGCAGTTCAGTATGTAAATGAACGCGAGAAGCCTCTGGCATTACACTATTTAGGTGTGCTGTAGTGAGATGAATGTTTCGGGGGGGGCAGATTACCCTAGTCAGCGGGTAATTGCTATATTTATGAGGTTAAAACTCAATTTTTATGGCAAGGTCGGTTATTCTGGCAACGGTAATTATGTTGCTTTTTCAGCTGGGCTCCTTTTCGCAGGAGAGGGTAACAACCATACTCCGCGAGGGCTGGCGTTTCAGTAAAGGGGCATCGCCGGGTGCTTCCGATCCGCAGTTTGATGATTCGGGCTGGCAGCAGGTTCCGGTTCCTCACGACTGGGCTATCGCCGGCCCCTTCATTAAGGATGGCGACGGCAACACCGGCAAGCTGCCATGGAAAGGTGAAGGATGGTACCGCAGGCAGCTTGAAATACCTGAAGAGTATGCCGGGCGGCGCATATACCTACTTTTCGACGGTGTTATGGCCTTTCCCGCGGTATACGTAAACGGTCACCTTGCAGGCCGGTGGGATTACGGTTACAACTCCTTCTACATTGACATTACCCCTCACATCACCCCCGGCTCAGCCAATATGCTGGCCGTGCACGCCGATACCCGTCCCCACGATTCGCGCTGGTATCCGGGTGCAGGCATCTACCGGAAGGTGAGTATGATTGTAACCGGACCTGTTCACACGGCTATCTGGGGAACCTGGATTTCAACTCCTGTTATCAGGCCTCACTACGCCGATGTACGCATTGCAACCACTGTCAGAAACAGCCTTCAAACCGGCAGTGAGATAGTACTCAGGCATGCTGTAGTGAACCAGGCAGGCAACGTGGTGGCGCGTAAAGAGATTAAAGGTTTTATTGGTGAAGGAAACGAGAATATTCTGGAGGCAACGGTAACGCTTATGAATCCACGCAGATGGGATATTGATGATCCCCACCTTTACACCCTCGAAACATCAATAATAGTTAACGGCGAACTTGCCGACAGTTATGAATCGACTTTCGGGGTAAGGGAAATAAGGATTACGGCCGATGACGGGTTATGGCTCAACGGGCGCAGGGTTCAGCTTAAGGGTGTGAATCTGCATCACGATCTGGGAGCCCTTGGTTCCGCCATGAACTACAGGGCGCTGGAGAGGCAGCTTGAGATAATGAAGGAGATGGGTTGCAATGCAATACGCACCAGCCACAATACCGCTGCACCAGAGTTGCCGGCGCTGTGCGACCGCATGGGGCTGCTTTTCTTCAACGAGGTGTTTGATAAATACGACGCGAAGGCAGGAATCACCGATACCACTGATTTTGAGAGTTTTGCCCACCGGAATATAAGAAACTTCGTTGTCCGCGACAGGAATCACCCGTCGCTCTTCATATGGAGTGTGGGAAATGAGATTGGCAACGTGCAGTGGAATATTGACAACGGCTTCATGAAACTTCAGACAATGGTCAATTATGTAAGGAAGTATGATCCGCACAGACCTGTTACACTGGTATGCGACAGCGAGGCCAGCGCGGCACTGAGACATTTCGATTACTACGACGTTCACAGCTGGAACTATGGCCGCCGGTACAAGCTTGCAAGGCAGATGGAACCGAATAAATCTGTAATTATCAGCGAATCGGCCTCAACAGTGAGTACCAGGGACTTCTACGAACTGCCGCTGCCGCTGCTGAAAACCGACTTCACCCGGTCATTGCAGGTAAGCTCGTACGACCTCAATGCCCCGGAGTGGGCCGAACTGGCCGATGACGATTTTATGTGGCAACAGGAGGAACCATATATTGCCGGAGAATTTGTGTGGACCGGATTCGATTATCTGGGCGAACCAACTCCATATACCAACGAATGGGCCCGTAAGAACGGACTGGGAGACATAGCGGCTGCGCGAAGCAGTTATTTCGGCATTGTCGATCTGAACGGAATCCCCAAGGACAGGTACTGGCTCTACAGAAGCTACTGGCGCAGCGATGTTACCACCATTCACATTTTGCCGCACTGGAACTGGGAGAACATGAAGGGTAAGAGGGTTCCTGTTTTCGTATACACCAGCGGCGACTGCGCCGAACTTTTCCTCAACGGCCGGTCTCTGGGCCGGCAATGCAAGGATCCAAAGTCGGAAGTGTCGACCCGGCGTTTCAGACTGATGTGGAACGATGTTGTTTACGAGCCTGGCGAACTCAGGGCAGTGGCATACCGCGAGGGGGTGGCCATTGGTGAAACCGTGGTAAGAACTGCCGGCAAAACCTCGGCCATTGTTCTTAGTGCCGACCGCACGCAACTTAATCCTGATGGTGATGATCTTGCCTATATTGTTGTGGAGGGTGTTGACCGCGATGGTAACCTTTCACCACTGGCAGGGAATATGGTTGAAATAAAGGTATCGGGCGCCGGGACCCTGGCTGCCACCGATAACGGCAATCCTCAGTCGTTCGAACCCTTCAGTTCGCCATCGGTGAAACTCTTCAATGGTAAGGCAATGGTTATTGTACGTTCCGGAAAGGAATCGGGAACCATAGTGGTGGAAGCCACATCGGCCGGATTAGCCGGCGCCAGATTGGAGATTAGAGTCAGGTAAGCAGCTACGCCATTACGCCATTACGCCATTTTTATTACCTTTGCCCGTCGCCCACGGCTTGCTGGGCAACAGGTTGAAAAATGATATTAAAATATGTCTATCAGGGAAATAAAGGAAAAGATCAGGGAGAAGAAGGGGTTCATCTCCGACATGGACGGGGTTATTTATCATGGCAACAAGCTTCTTCCGGGTGTGGTTGAGTTTGTTGATTGGCTGAAACAGGAGAAAAAGCGCTTCCTGTTTCTTACCAACTCAAGCGAGCGGACACCCCGCGAGCTGCAGGAGAAGATGCGCCGCCTTGGCATTGAACTCGATGAAAGTGTGTTTTACACCAGCGCCCTGGCCACCTCAGCATTCCTGTCGTCACAGAAACCACGTGGCACAGCCTTCATCATAGGCGAAGCCGGTCTCATAAGCGCCATGTATGATGTGGGCTACACGATGAATAATGTTAATCCCGACTACGTAGTTGTGGGCGACACCCGCAGCTACAGCTTCGAGAAGATTGAACAGGCGGTGAACCTGGTGCTAAAGGGTGCCCGCCTTATCGGAACCAATCCCGACCTCACCGGCCCGGTTGAAGGTGGCATAATTCCTGCCACCAAGGCGCTGATATCGCCCATTGAGCTTGCCACGGGCAAGTCGGCCTACTATGTAGGCAAACCCAATCCGCTGATGATGCGCATTGCCCTGAAGAAACTGGGTTGTGTACGCGAAGACACAATAATAATCGGCGACCGGATGGATACCGACATCGTTGCCGGCATTGAATCGGGCATTGACACCTGCCTGGTGCTGACAGGAATCTCAAGCCGGAGCACGGTAAAGGAATTCCCATACGTACCCAACTACATACTGGAAGGGGTTCAGAACATAGTAGAGTAATGATTATTCTTACACATATCAGAATGAATATCAGAGTATTATCAGCAATCATATCCATACTGGCATTTTCAAGTCCGGCTATCGCACAGGTCTCCCCACCTTCAGTCAACAAGCTTCACGA
>VGGM01000229.1 GCA_016868515.1 Bacteroidota bacterium
TGAGGTTACCCACGTGGGGGTATTCAGGTTGCTATTGGTAATAGTAGTCTTCACTTTTGTGGTATATCTGATTCCTGGTCTGTTTGGTGCCCCTCTGAAGGGCATATCGGGACTGATACCCTCGAGGCAGAAATCGACTTTCAATCTTGAAAGAATAATCACTTCGTCGCAGTCATCTCTGCCTCCGGCAGCTTCCGGTGTTTTTTCACAAACAGTTGGAGGCTCATGCGGCACCCCGAAATATGGGGATTTTCTGAGTCTTCCACATGGGCTTCAGGGGTACTTTGACCTTGAGCAGGGTTTGGCCTGTGCGAGGGAACTTGGAAAACCCGTTCTTCTTGATTTCAAGGGTCATGCCTGCAGTAATTGCAAGGAGATGGAGGAGAAGGTTTGGAGCAATCCCGAGGTACTTAAAAGGTTAAGGGAGAATTTTGTTATTATTGCACTGTATGTTGATGACCGTACAAAGCTTCCCGAGACGGAGTGGATAACCTCGACGGTTGACGGCAAGGTTAAGAGTACGATGGGAAAGGTTAATGAGGATTACGAGATTTCGAAATTCAGAACCAATGCACTTCCCTTATATGTTATCACCGATCACGAAGGCAATCCCCTTAATGATCCCCGGCAGCACAACCTTGATATCAGGGCTTACATAGAGTGGCTTGACGAGGGCTACAGCAGGTACAGGCAGACTGGGAGATAGCTTTCTTGCCGGCTTATACTATTGCCGAACTGCCTCTGATAATTAATTCAGATGCGATAACCCTGTTTTGAAAAGGGAGATTTCTGTTTTCTATCCTGTCAATCAGGATACGGGCTGCCTCTTTTCCCATCTCCTTACCCTTCTGGTCGACTGATGTGAGCCCGGGGTCGGTAAGGGTTGATATCTGACTGTTGGTGAACCCTACCACTGCTATCTCTTCAGGTATTCTGAACCCCGATCTCTTGGCAATCATCAATGTTTGAGCTGCAGTCAGGTCGTTAACGGTAAAGAATGCATCCGGAGGAGGAGTTCTTCTCAGTATCTGAGGCACGAGGATGTTAACCTCTTCAACCGTATCACATTTAATAACATCACTTTCCGGCGGTTCAATACGGTATTCCCTCATTGCCCTGAGATATCCTTTTTTCCTTTCGGCTGCGAGTTTAAGGTTTTCGTTACCGGCAAGATGGATAACCCTTTTCTTTCCGGTTCTCAACAGGTGTTTGACCGCTTTGTATGAGCCCTCCTCATCATCGATCACCACCGAGTCGGTTTGGAGCTTATCGACGGCCCGGTCGAAAAAAACCAGGGGGATTCCCTTCTCGATTACATTTTTGAAATGCTTGATGTCTCTTGTGTTTTTTGATACAGACACAAGGATTCCATCGACACGGCTGGCCAGAAGTGTCTGGATATTCTTAACCTCATTAGTCCATTTTTCATTACTCTGGCATAGAATCATGCTGTAATTCTTCTCATTGACATATTCATCAATTCCGCTTATGGCTGTTGAGAAGAAGTAGTGCACTATTTCGGGCACAATAACTCCAATTGTCTTTGATGAGCCGCTTTTAAGGCTGAGAGCTATTGGATTGGGCCTGTAGTTCCACTTATCTGCAAGCTTACTGACAGCATCGCGGGTTGCCTTACTGATATCGGGATGGTCCTTGAGGGCACGTGATACAGTTGATGGGGAGATTCCCAATTCTCTGGCAATATCCTTGATTGTAACATTCTCTTTCATTCTATCAGAGACAAACAGTATGTGTAAATATAGTTAAAAGAAATCAGATATGACAGATGTCATTTGCGATGTATCTTATAAATTTCAAACGTTTGCGGTATCGTTTGCGGAAAAAACCTGAAAAAGAAATCGTTAGCTGGTTAAAATGACAGAACTTTATATGTCAGAAAGTGATTTTATTCACCAGAAGATAACCTGATTTTATTACATAACAATTAAAACTGATCTTATGGAGAAATTTCTTGTTAAACGGCTCTTCCTGCTCTGGATTCTGGTGCTGATGAGCTTAATTGCTGCTGGTCAGCAGGTAAGGATAACCGGTAAGGTTACCGATGCTGCCGACGGGTCAGCCATGCCAAGCGTTACGATTGTGATAAAAGGGACCATGGCAGGGGCTACCACTGGTACAGACGGAGCCTATTCAGTAATGGCAAGCCGGGGTGATGTACTCGTATTTTCATTTGTGGGCTATCAGACTCAGGAGATAACGGTTGGCTCACAAACAGTTATTAATGTTTCTATGGGAGCTGATGTCAGCATCCTCGATGAAGTAGTTGTAATTGGCTACGGAACCGTGAGAAAAGAGGATGCAACTGGTTCGGTCCAGACGGTAACATCGAAGTTCTTCAATCCCGGAGTGATTAGTTCTCCTGAGGCAATGGTATCTGGGAAAATGGCCGGCGTGCAGATCACCTCAGGCGGAGGTGCTCCCGGAGAGGGATCAACGATAAGGATCCGTGGAGGATCATCACTTCTGGCCAGCAACGACCCACTGATAGTGATTGATGGGATTGCAATAGAGACGGGTGGCCCGTCGGGTGTAAGGAACCCGCTGAGCACCATTAACTCTGGTGATATAGAATCATTTACTGTTTTGAAGGATGCCTCAGCCACCGCAATTTACGGTTCCCGGGCATCGAACGGAGTTATTCTCATCACCACAAAGAAAGGAGCGGTTGGAAAACCTCTTACAGTAAATTATTCGGGGAGTTTTTCGGCAAGTATGCCCATAAAGTATGTTGATGTGTTCTCACCACAGGAGTACCGCGATCTGATTGCCACCAGATACTCAGGCAATGCAGCTGCTCAGGCTCTTTTGGGAGGCAGCAGTACCGACTGGCAGAAGGAGATTTACCAGACTGCAATTGCTCATGATCACAATGTAAGCGTAACAGGAGCATATAGTTTTCTTCCCTATCGGGCAAGCTTTGGATACACCAATCAGGATGGAATCCTCAAGACTGACAATCTGAGCAGATTCACCGGATCCGTCAGCCTGAATCCTTCATTTCTTGACGACCATCTGAAAGTTGAGCTTAACGCAAGAGGGATGCTGATTGACAACTTTTTTGCAAACAGGGGTGCTATTGGCGGTGCAATTTCGATGGATCCGACACAGGCAACTGATTTCCTCTGGATGAATCCTGACAACACCCCTCTGTTTGTTGCGCCGATGAACCCGCTTACCCAGCTAAATGACAGAAGTGATGTTTCGACTGTCGGCAGAGTACTCGGGAATCTCAGCCTTGAATATAAACTGCATATGTTTCCGGCAGTTAAAGCCAAACTGAATGTTGGCATCGACAGGTCGGACAGTGAGGGTGCAATCAGAATACCTGTTGGTTCATTTCTTTCCTATGATATTTACCAGGGTAACGGACAGGTACGTGACTATACTCAGAAGAAGTCAAATTCTCTTCTTGACTTCCTGGTCGATTACAATGGTGAAATAGGAGGCCACAGCCGTATCAATGCCATGGCAGGTTACGAGTGGCAGCATTTCTACAGGGAGGGAGCAACAATCGACAATTCGTCGGATGGAACAATTTCGTATGAAGATACTGACTACAAGTCGGAGAGTTACCTTGTATCCTTCTTTGGCAGGGTAAACTATGTTTTGTTGGACAAGTACCTGGTTACATTTACATTGCGGAATGACGGTTCGTCGAGGTTTTCTCCCGAGGCCCGCTGGGGTCTTTTCCCGTCGGCTGCGCTGGCCTGGAATATTGCCAGAGAGGATTTCTTCAATCTTGAACCTGTTTCCATACTTAAACTGAGACTTGGTTACGGCGTTACGGGTCAGCAGAACCTGGGTGACAATGATTATCCGTATCAGCCTTCATATACAATGGCTGAGGCT
>VGGM01000230.1 GCA_016868515.1 Bacteroidota bacterium
GACCTCACTTGACGGCGAAAAGATAGAAGGGCTTCTTTTTAAACCCGAAGATTTTGATCCTGCGAAAAAGTATCCCATGATTGTGAACTTCTATGAACAGAGTTCCCAGGGTCTGCACGGTTACCGTAATCCCGAACACCACAGGTCGACCATTGACTATCACTACTATACCAGTAACGGTTATCTCGTCTTCAATCCCGATGTTCATTACCGCGACGGGTACCCCGGTGAGAGCGCATATAATTGTGTTATGCCGGGCGTAACTGCACTTATAGCCAACGGCTATGTCGATCCGGCGAAGATTGGTGCCCAGGGTCACAGCTGGGGTGGATACCAGGTTGCATACATGGCAACACGTACAGGAATATTTGCTGCCATTGAGTCGGGGGCTCCTGTGGTAAACATGTTCAGTGCCTACGGAGGCATCAGGTGGGAGACTGGTCTTAACAGGGCCTTTCAGTATGAGCACCAGCAGAGCAGGATCGGAGCCTCGATATGGGAGAGTCCGCTTCGTTACCTTGAGAACTCACCTCTCTTTACCATGGACAAGGTAACCACACCGATACTGATAATGGCCAACGACAACGATGGTCACGTTCCATGGTATCAGGGAATTGAGTATTTCATCGCACTCAGGAGACTGGGAAAACCGGCCTGGATGCTGAATTATACCGGCGAGCCTCACTGGCCTCAGAAACCTCAGAACAAGAAGGACTTTCAGATACGGATGGGGCAGTTCTTCGATCATTACCTGAAGGGTAAGCCAATGCCTCTCTGGATGAAGGAGGGCGTGCCCGCAGTCGACAAGGAGTTTGTGCTGGGGTATTAGGGTTGCGGGTTGCGTGTTACGTGTTTAGTTCTTCGAGGATAAAGCCGGCTCCCCTGACAGTGCGTATATCGATACCGCTGTCGGGGGAGAGGTATTTCCTGAGCCTGCTGATAAATACATCCATGCTGCGCCCAAGGAAGTAGTCATCTTCGCCCCAGATTTCGGTTAAGATGTCTTCACGTGACATCATCTTGTTTTTATTGATAATAAGGTACCTTAGCAACTGTGCCTCCTTCAGGGTAAGTTTCTCCCTGTGGCCCGAGCAGACCAGTTCAAGGGTGTTGAACTTGAGCAGGGTGTCGGAGATGGTATAATCGTCATTTACCGATGAGTAGACACGACGGAGGATATTGTTGATGCGGAGGATAAGGGCCTCTGGATCGAAGGGTTTTGTGATATAGTCATCAGCGCCCAGTTTCAGTCCCCTGATAATATCCTCCTTCATGCTCTTGGCAGTAAGAAATATGAATGGCATGGTGGGGGAGATGCCACGTATCTTCTCGGCCAGGGTAAACCCATCCATTTCGGGCATCATCACATCAAGGACACATATATCGGGTTTTGATGCGGTGAATTTCTCCCACGCAATTTTGCCGTCTATGGCAAGATCTACCTCGAATCCGCTCATTGTGATGTACTGGGAAAGGACATTCCCGAAATCGCGGTCGTCTTCAGCAAGCAGTATTTTCATGGTTCAATTATTAGCAGGTTCAGTATAAAGGGAGTATGACCGTGAAGGTACTTCCCTTTCCAGGCTGGCTTTCGAGTTCAACCCGTCCGCCATGTGCGTTCACTATCCGGTTAACATAATAGAGTCCGAGTCCCAGGCCCTTGGTCTTATGTATATCGCCATGGCTTACGCGGTAGAACTTATCAAAGATATGTTTCTGATGTTGTTTGCCTATTCCAATTCCGTTATCTTTTATACTGATGAATATCTCCTTTCCGTCGGCGTAAGCCTCAACATTAACCCGTGTATCTCCGGGCGAATATTTGATTGCATTCGACAGCAGGTTGTTTATCATGGTTGTAAAGTAGGTTACATCAGCGTTAATGGTCAATCCTTCAAGGCTGATATTGTCGGTAATGACAGCCTTGCCGGCTGTACCTGTTCTGAATCCGGCTATTATTTCATTCAGTACCGGACCCACCGCCACAGGTTTGATTTCAGGTTCAAATTCTGTCCGTTCCCAGATGCTTATTTCAAGGATAAGATTGATAAGCTGGTTCAGGTTAACGCTCTGCTTGCCAATAAGTCTTGCTGTCTCGATAATTTTCTCGCGGTTGCTTATAACCTGTTCCAGTTCAAGTGTCTTTCCGGCAACCGATATTGTTGAGAGGGGGGTTTTCAGCTCATGAGTCATGTTGTTAATGAAATCGGTCTTAAGATCTGACAATCGCCGCTCCTCAAGCAGATTACGGTAGGCCAGTATGAATATAAGTATAACAACGACAATGCTGAATGAACTCATTACCAGTGATATGGCAATGTCGCGCATAATAATTGCCCGTCGGTCGGTTATATCTATATAGAAATCGAATGAAATGCGGTGAAAGTTGTCTTCGTTCCTGAACCTGCTCACCAGTATGCGGGATTTGTCGGTCCGGCTGTTGAGGTAGTTCTCGCTTACGTAGAGCGTGTGAGTGGTATTAAGATCAATCAGGTCGAAGTAATTGATATCAATCAGAACTGTAATGTTGCCGTCAACCTTGTGTTTGTGCAGGTAATCGGAAAGAAGCTTCGAGAGGTATTGTTTTTCATCGAGCATCCTTCTGACCTCATTCAGTACAATCCGCTTTACAGTGTCGAGTTCCTCACCGGAAGAGTTCCGGAATTCATTTGTCTGGAGAACGAGTGAAGAGTAATAGTCTATATAGTAGAATGCGGTATCGAATCCGTTTGTTCGGTACTCTTTCTCAAAGAAATCGAGTCCGTTAACGGCCATCTGTCTGTATTTCACCAGCAGAAGGGTTTCATTCTGTCTCCAGATTTGCCCAACGATGAAGGTCTGAACTGCAATAAGTACAACTATTGCAAGGATCCCGGCTGAAAGTATAAGGTTCCTCTTCATTAACAGCTTCTCATATTACGGAAGGTGAATAAAATTAGCAAATTGTTTTCAATTGGTGTCTGGTTACAGCTATCAGACAACAAAACTGGATAAAAAATTCAGCACAACGGCAGCCGGGCGGAACATTAACCCGACGTTAACCCGTTGTTAACACATTGCAGTTGCCGGACAGGCTACCTTTACAGCATAAAACAAAAAAACTATTTATCATGAAAAGGTTTATAATTATTTCGGCAATCCTCTCCACGGGAGTTCTTTTTATAACGCGCGACCTGTACGCCCAGGGCACAGTCACAATTACTACCAATGACAAGAAGCAGGTTGAGGAGATTAAAAAGGCTGCTGAGATACAGAAGGTTGAACAGGTCAAGGTTCAGGAGGAGGTCAGGAAGGCTGGTGAGGAGGTCAGAAGGGCAATGGAATCGGAAGGCATGCGTGGTAACAGGTATGTTTTTGATTTTCCAGGCAATGCGTACTACGGTGGAGGCCAGAATTCATTCGGGTTTCAGATGAGGGGTTCCGGTACCTCGTGGGATTTCGCGAGAAGTGTGTCGGATAATACATCCAGCAAGGAGTATACGTTTGAGGTTGAGAAGGATATGAAGAGTCTTTCTCTCAGCATATCAGGCATGTGCAAGACAGGAGAGATAAGAATAGCGGTTATGATGCCCGGAAACAAATCATACTCGGAAGTTGTAATAGATGAATTCGGCAATCTGAACTGGAGGAAGTCATTCGAGCTCAATGAAGAGTCGAAAGACAAGATAGGTGTCTGGAAGTTCAAGGTTACAACCACCAAGGCTACCGGTAATTTCAGGTTGTCACTTTCAGCCAGCTAGAAATAAAAAACCGGCGCGGTCAATTAACCGCGCCAGTCACGTCAGATCGGCGGCATGGGAATATCCCGTGCCGCCTTATTTTATTTTGTTGAAGCCGAGGATCTTCCCCCC
>VGGM01000231.1 GCA_016868515.1 Bacteroidota bacterium
GTTACTTAACCGATGACCCTATTAAATTTACCTCATCCGTTTTCATCAGAAAGAGCCATAGGCAAAAATCTGGTATAAAAGATTTATTTGACTTTGGTTCAATATTGGCATAACTTGCATCATATTTCTGATTAACAGTTATTTAGTCTTATCTACTAACTAAACCACAATCAAATGAAACCAAAACTTATTTTTCTGGCTTTGCTTATTATCTGTATCTCCTGTGGAACAAACAATAAGCCTGTATCTGATGCTCAAAAAGAGATAATCATTGGAGAAGTAAAAGAAGTAGCACATGCACTTTTTAAAGGTGTTGAAGAGGTAAATGCCGAAATGGTTATTGGTCTGTATCTTGATTCACCAGATTTCATCTTCACCTACAATGGAAATTCATTTACGTATAAGCAATGTGAAGAAATGGCGAAGTCTGTTTTTGGTACATTAAAGAATCATAAGATTACAATAGTCGATGAAAAATATGCTGTACTTGATAATTCCACAGTACTGGTTACGGTAAACAATAAGTGTCTGATGAATTACAAGGACGGTCACTCTGTACTTCAAGACCCATGGATTTCACAAATGCTATTTAAGAAAATCGACAACAAGTGGAAAGTAATTAGTGGTTCTGAATCTGGTATTGAGCAAAGTGTTAAGAATATCGAGGCATCGAATGAAATTAATCACATTGAGTTTATGCAGCAATATTTGGGCACATGGAAGGTTGAGTATGGAAAAGACACCATTTTGAATTATCATGCCAGACCCTTCGGAAAGGGCAGTGTACGTGAATGGACTCTGAGTACCAAAGGAAAAGTTATTACTTCTGCAAAGATACTTTGGGGGTATGATAGTAAAAGCGATAAAATGATCCAGGCAACACTTTACGAGTCTTCTCCTGAAATTGATATATGGGCATGGCGTGCTACATCGGAAAATACATCTGAAGGAGTTCCGCTAAAAGATATTACTAATCCCGACTATGCTGTTTCCAAAATGAAAACTGAATCAAAGTCCCCTGATATGTTTATAATGACTAATTTAGTTAATAACAAGGTAGTTGGCACATATACCTGGACTCGTGTAAAATAGACTGGCGATATTAAACACGTAAGTTCTTATTATCCTTAGAATGCCCCAAGATTTAACACCTTGGAGGCATTCTGCTTATATATTATATTAATATACAGACATATAGACAAGAGGCCCGCCTCATCCCTGCTCTTCGGTAATAGTTGTGAGGGGGGCCCTTCACCTCCCCTACACCCTTTACGTCTTTTACGCCCTTTATGCCCTTTATGCCTTTTACACCTTTTACGCCTCTTACTCCCTTTATGTCACTACGTCACTATGTCATTACGCCATTACGCCCCCTATTATACAACACATCCCGCACCCGAGGTTTCGAACTTTACTTTTACTATATTTGAATCATCATTGTCATTGTATCTAACCAAACATAAATAATTAACCAGTTATGAGAACCATTATCAGAATCATTACCGTTTTTCTGGCCCTGTTGATCTTCCCCGAACTCATTGCACAAAAAGCAGGGCAGCCGGTTATGCTAACTTCATGCGGCCAGAGTCCGGGACCTGTCAGGCTGAGAATATTCATGCAGAAGCTGAACCTGACCTTTGAATATAAGGAGATGGCAACGGCACAGGATCTTATCGATGCCAAAGCTGCCGGCAAACCATTCAAATCGGTTATAATCGTTACAGGTGCAAGTCTCAAGGGCATGGGCGCCGCCGGCGTATCGGTCGATGATGAGCTGAAACGTACCGCTGCCCTTATAGCAGAGGCCAGGAAGCAGGGCATGAAGATAATAGGAGCACATGTCGAAGGCATGGCCCGCCGGTCGGCCGGTGCTTCCGCAGGCGACAATTCCGACGAGCTGTCAATTGATGCGGTGTGCCCTAATGCAGACATACTGCTTATTAAGAACGAGGGCGACTCCGACGGCAGGTTTACAACAATTGCAAAAAGTAAAAATATTCCCATGTTCGGTTTCGAGCTAAACAACGACGTCCAGGCAGTACTTGAACAGATATTTATAACCAAATAACAGGCATACCGTGAGCATGTTTACGAGCGCCTCATTAATCCTGGCCCTGATGGTGGCCATCTACATCATTGCCCAGAGATTAAAGCTCTCCACCGAACTTTCGATGTTCGCAGCCGCAGTGGCCGGAGCATTTGCCGCAGGTGAGTGGTTTCCGGTAAGGCATGTCGCCGAAGGGGCAATTACATATCTCGATATCAACCTTATTTTCATCACCGCCACGCTCTTTATGAACATCCTCAAGGAATCGGGTGGCGTGGCGTTCGCCGTGCGGGGCATACTGAAGGGCTTCCACCGGAGCCGCGTGCTGCTGCTGGTGCTGCTAACATTTCTGCTGCTGTTGCCGGGCGCCCTTACCGGCGCAGGAAGCGTTACCGTTCTTATTACCGGGGGTATGGTCGCAGTTGTCCTGGGATATATGGGAATTCCGCGAATTAAGGTGGCAGCAATTATCTTTCTGCTTGCCGGCTTAAGTGCAGCGGCACCACCTGTCAGCCTATGGGCTATGATGACCGCAGCAGGGGTAAATATGCCCTATGTGGGATTCTTCTGGCCTCTGCTTATCCCGTGCGTGGTGGCTGCCCTTATAACCATATTTATACTTGGCTGGAAGGGAACACCTGTCGACCTCGATAAGGCTTTCGGCGAACTGCCTGTTCCGCCACCAAAAATGAACTGGGTAAGGATAATAATACCATTTATTATATTCTTCGGACTGATACTGACAGGCCGCAAATGGCCATTTGAGACGCCTGTCGTCGGACTGCCGCTTATGTTCACCCTCGCGGCCCTGGCTTCGTGGCTGCTGTCGCCCGTGAAGCTGAAACTACTGAAAATATTCACCGACACCCTCAGGCAACTGCTGCCCCTTATCGGAACACTTACTGCCGCCGGTATACTTGTACAGATTATGACTCTTACAGGTGTAAGGGGGCTGCTCGCAATCACTTTCATCACCCTGCCCACATGGCTAGTTATAGGGGGGTTGTTTATCTTCCTTCCGGTAACCGAGGCTGTGTTGATGTACGGCGCAGCAGCAGTTTTCGGGGTGCCGCTTATTCTGCTCTTCAACTCAATGGGCCTCGACCCGATTGTTGCACTTGCAGGCCTGAGCGTAATCTGGCCTCTCGGCGATGCACTACCTCCAACGGCAATTATCGGCCGGTTATCGGTAAGTGTTACAGGGGTCAGCGATTCATACGGCAAATTCCTCAGGCAATGTATGGTGCCTGCCGTAATTATCTGCATAATAGGCACACTTATGGTTATCTACAGCAAGCAACTTGGGTTCCTCACAGGGCTCTAAATATTTGATTTACATGGAAATACTAGGCAAAATAATATCTGTTTTCTATTTCATCCTCGCAGGTGCAATTTCCGCCGGTCTGATCTACAACCTTATCAAATCGAAGGAGTGGAAAGAGGAATTGTTATACATTCTGGTTCTGATACCTTTCCTGCTGCGCTTTCTGTTAATCAAATAACAATAAAGGGTTATGAACAGGAAAACAGTAATACGCAAAATGCTGGTCGCCGCGCTGGGGCTGACAATCCTCACCGGCTCGGCAATCAGCTTCTACCGCCACCGGAACTATGCCGAACCTGTAGTGGCAGGCCCGGGTGTAACGAAGGTACTGAAACTCAGCCACTACTTCGAAGGCATAAAAGGTTCAATAAACGACTGCAATATATATGTTCTCGAGGGAACCGAACCCGGCGGTACCATGATGGTAATGGGCGGATCGCATCCCGAAGAGCCGGCTTGCCGGCTGGCAGCCTGGATAA
>VGGM01000232.1 GCA_016868515.1 Bacteroidota bacterium
CTCCGATATTAATAAACATGTAGAAAATCTGAAATCCGGCATCTCTCTTGCTTTTGTACTGCTCGTTATCATACAATTGACCAACAACAGCCTGCAGGTTGCCTTTGAACAATCCGTTACCAAAAGCTATCACAAGCAGGGCTGCAAGTGCGACATACTTTGATACGATTAATGCAGGTAACGCAAGAAGGAAATAGCCGGTGGTCATTATTATCAGACCGGCAATTATAGTGCCCTTGTAGTTTCTAAGACGGTCGGCTATTAAACCGCCTACCAGAGCAAGAACATAGATTGCGCCATAGAAGATCGAATAAAGGGTTCCTGCTTCGGTTCCTGAAATATTGAACTTTGACATCAGAAAAAGAACAAGAATCGCCATCATGGTGTAAAAGCCAAAGCGTTCGCCCATGTTTGAGAGGGCTGCTCCTAGTAATCCTTTCGGGTGATTTTTGAGCATAGTTTTCAAGTTTAGTTGTTTACTTTTTTTTGTCGTTGGCAGCAAATATATAAATCTTTTTCATCCGTAAAACAGGTCGATATGCGAATTCGCTGACCTAAGCCGGTAGTTCCGCATTTAAACCTAATTTGGTACATTTGTCATGTAACTGTACTATGATGAAGATTTTCACTTCGGCACAGATCCGAGAAATCGACGCGTACACTATAGCACGCGAACCGGTTTCGCCGCATGAGCTTATGGAGCGGGCTTCCCGCGCCCTGTTTGCTGATATTGTCAGCCTCGCCGACCGCAACACATCAATAATGGTTTTTGCGGGAACCGGGAACAACGGAGGCGATGGCCTGGCGGTAGCGCGCATGCTGCTTGACTCACAGTTCAGGGTGAACACATATATTATAAATACAGCTCCGTCGGGGTCGCCTGAATGGGAGGAGAATTATTCACGCCTTAAGAAAATGGCCGGAGCGCGGGTTTCCATGGTAGGTAAACCGGGCGACATGCCGGTGATACCTCATGGCACAGTGATAATCGATGCCATATTCGGCTCTGGTATTAACCGCAAACCCGAAGGAATTGCTGCTGCTGCAATAAAACAGATAAACTCGGCCGGAGTGTCGGTTATCTCTATCGATGTACCCTCGGGTTTACCCGGCGAGGATGTATCGGGTTACGATCCCGGCCTGGTTGTTAGGGCCAGCCATACTCTTGCCATCCAGTTCCCGCGGCTATCTTTCATGTTTGCCGAAAACCACCGGTTTACCGGCAACTGGAAAGTGGTGAATATTGGTCTGCACCCGGTGGCAATTGCACAAACCGGCTCACCCTTTTATTTTACAGCAGCTTCCGATGTGGCACAGATGCTCCGTGTACGATCGAAGTTTGAGCATAAAGGCGATTTCGGACATGCCCTTCTGGCTGCAGGATCGTACGGCAAAATGGGTGCGGCAATTCTGGCTGCCAGGGCAGCCCTTCGCACCGGGGCCGGACTGATAACCTGTCATATACCGGCCAAAGGTTACCACATTATGCAAATGGCAGTGCCCGAAGCCATGGTCGAAACCGATCAGTCGGATATGCTGGTTTCGGAGATACCCGACCCCGGACGTTTTGATGCCGTTGCAATCGGTCCCGGAACGGGCTGTAAACCAAATGCCCAGCGCGCAGTTCACAAACTCCTTAACGATTACAATGGTCCTCTGGCAATCGATGCCGATGCAATTAATACTCTTGCCATGAACCCCGACTGGCTGAAATTAACCGGCCCACGGGCTGTTCTTACCCCACATCCCGGTGAATTTGCCCGGCTGGCCGGACAATCATCAGGCGGGTTCGACAGACTGAACCGGCAGATCGCCTTATCCGTTGAGTATGGCTGCATTGTGGCACTTAAGGGTGCTCATACCTCTGTTTCCATGCCCGACGGAAGCGTGTTCTTCAACAGCACCGGTAACCCCGGAATGGCCACCGCCGGCAGCGGCGATGTGCTTACAGGAGTTATACTCGGACTGCTCTCACAGGGATATTCACCTGAAAATGCGGCAGTTGCGGGGGTCTTCCTGCACGGAATGGCTGGCGATATTGCTGCTGCCAACCGGTGCATGGAATCTCTTATTGCCTCCGATATTACCGAAAATCTGCACGCGGCATACACTAAAGTCCGCGAACAATTGTTATAATTGAACCAACTGAAAAAGTACACCCCATGAGATACATAATTCCTGTCACCCTTGCAGCTGTTCTTTCCTTTGCCGGTTGTGCCCCTCAAAAGGTGTTTGTTCAGCCGCGGGCAGCCGTTGCACCACTCTCCGATACGATAAGGATTACAGGCAGCTCATTGATTTATGCGCTGCCCCAGACAGTTTTTGCCATCGATGTAACCCTGCAGCGTACCATTGAGAAACCGGGGCCGTATGCATCGTTTGCACGCGACCTGGTAGGGCTAAGTGATGTTATAACTGCCGAGAGCGAAGAGTGGTCGGTGATCTCAGCCGAACTGGTACCCCTTGAGGAGATAGATCCGTCGGAGTTTTATGTTGTTACATACACTGGTATGATACAGGCAGGTGCCCTGATAATGAGGCAGCAGGGGCTGATACTTGACATATCACCGGAAAACATGATTTCCAGGCAGATGCCATATACCACCGGCGACGGCGACTTTACGGCCCTCCGTTTCAGTGACCTCGGGTCGACACAATATTTCGCCGTACAGCGCGATACAGCCTACAGGCTGGTTAAGACTGACACCTCATTCTTCAGGATTCCATACCTTGTTGAGAACCGGAAACAGCTTACACGCGAGCAGCTTGCCGACAGGGCTGCCAGGGCACTGCTTGAACTCCGTGAGGGGCGCCATATGATTCTTACAGGCGAAACCAATATCTTCCCTCAGCATAATGCAGCAATCGATGAGATCAACAGGCTTGAAAAGGAGTACCTGTCACTTTTTACGGGAAAGGTATTGAATGAGATGGTTACCCTGAAGATCTATTACACCCCTGAAACCGGGAAGAGTTCAGAGACAGGAGTTTTGTTCAGGCTCTCGGAGACCAGGGGTGTTGCCGATGTCTCCGACAAGGCAGGCGTGCCTGTAACAATAAATCTTTCAGCTGCCGGCAAGACAAAGCCCCTGGTAATGTCGGCCGATCTGCAGAGTCTGACCTCAGCGCCGCGCGACGGACTGGTTTACCGTATTCCGGAGGTGGCAGAGGTGGAGATAAAAACAGGAAACCGCACGGTTTTCAGAACCCGTACGGTTGTCCATCAGTATGGTCAGAAGGTTCTCCTTCCGCAAAATTTTGTTCCAGGCAGGTAAAGTCCTGCCGGCTTACTATTTTACATTTCCCTTGAAGGATGCCGTGAACTGCTCAAAATTCTGAGTCAGGTAGGCTTTGCCGGCAATAAAGCTGATAAGTGGTTCCAAATCCTTCGGCCCCAGGTAACCCGGCTGTATTGTCAACAACTCGACCTTCTCGTTAAAGAATACCATCGACGGATACCCCAGCTTGCCCTGCAGCAAAGCTATTGCAAGCTGATGCGTTCTTCCGTTCTTGCCGTCGTTGATGAATTTTGTGCCCTTGAATGTAACAGGCTCCTTGCCTTCGGCGTTGAACTTTACCGGGTAGAATTTTGAATTCAGTATTTCGGCAATAACCGGATTTGAGAAGGTGTCGGCATCGAGCTTCTTGCACCAGCTGCACCAGTCGGTGTAGGTGTCGATAAAGAGGGGCCTTGGTTCCTTCAGAGCCATTTTCTCTGCCTCCTCAATTGTGAGCCATTTCACCTGCGCGCCGGCCTGAACCGATATAATCAGAATTGCAGCCGCAATTATGAGTCTTTTTAATCTGATGGTTGTCATATTGTTATAGTGTTAGTGATGCAAAAA
>VGGM01000233.1 GCA_016868515.1 Bacteroidota bacterium
GAACAGGTTAGAACAGGAGCTGATATACTACCTCGAAAAGTTTGATATAAATGAGGAAAAGGTAAGATTGCGGAAGCATTGCGACTATTTTACCGAAACCCTGGGTTCCGCCGATGCAAACGGTCGTACCCTCGGCTTCATAGCCCAGGAGATGGGCCGCGAGATAAATACAATAGGGTCGAAAGCCAACAACGCGTCAATTCAGAAACTGGTAGTGATGATGAAGGAAGAACTTGAGAAGATAAAGGAACAGTCAATGAATGTACTATAAAACCCACCGGCCATGAGCGGGAAAATGATAATTGTTTCGGCACCATCGGGAGCAGGTAAAACCACGATAGTGAAACATATCATGGAAAACATCGCAACGCTGGGTTTCTCTGTTTCGGCTACCAGCAGGGCACCGCGAAAGGGTGAAACCGACGGCAGTGACTACTACTTTATGAGTACCGGTGATTTCAGGAAGGAGATTGAGGCCGACAGGTTTGTTGAGTGGGAAGAGGTTTACCCGGGCCATTATTACGGAACCCTGAAAAGCGAAGTGGAGAGAATATGGAACCGGGGAATGAACATTATCTTCGATGTCGACGTAAAGGGCGGGATAAGCATTAAGAATATCTATAACGATAAAGCCCTGTCAATCTTCATTATGCCACCTTCAGTTGCAGAACTTGAGAAACGGCTGAGATACAGGGGCAAGGATGGTGACGACAAAATAAGGATGAGGGTTGAAAAGGCGGTTGAGGAAATCGGGTTTGCCGGTAAGTTTGACGAGATAGTGGTTAATGATGACCTCCATACAGCCTGCAATGAAGTATTGAAGCTTATTAATGAATTTCTCAACCAATAGGCAAAATGGAAACTGGATTGTACTTCGGTTCTTTCAACCCCATTCACATTGGCCATATGGCAATTGCCAACTGGTTACTGGAGTACACACCCATCGATAGAATATGGTTCATCGTAAGCCCTCACAATCCACTGAAGTCTAAAAAAAGCCTTCTTTCGGGGTATGACCGGCTAAAATTGGTGGAGATTGCAGTTGCCGGTGACAGTGACAGGATTGCAGCATCCGATATCGAATTCAGATTACCTGTTCCCAGTTATACCATCGATACCCTCGCATGGCTGAAGGAACGCAGCCCCCGCGAAAAATTCTCTCTTATCATGGGTGAAGACAACCTCTACACACTCCATAAGTGGAAGAATGCTGAAGAACTGACCAGATCATGTGATATTTATGTTTATCCACGACCCGGCGCTGAAAAACCCGACTGCATCGAACTGGATAAGATACTTGAAACGGCAAGGATTCATAGGGTAAAGGCTCCGGTGATGGAAATATCGGGCACGTTCATACGCAATGCTGTCTCAGCAGGAAAGGATGTACGCCATTTCCTCCCTCACGGGGTGTGGGAACATATTGAGAGAGAGGGGTTCTACAAATAGGTTGCTGGTTGCTGGTTGCTGGTTGAAAGTGGCGTAGCGGCTTAATGACGTAGTGGCATAGCGGGGCTTCCATCTGTGCTCCATGCTCTCCCGACCTTCGGTACGGGACTTCGCTTCGCATGCCTTTAAATCTTAATTCAGATATCGGCTTTCACTATTATCTCCATTCCCCGCTGCACCGCCTTCTCATTCATAGGTATAAGATTATGGTACCGTTCGGGCAGCGACTTCCTGAGTCCCTTGACCACATTCTCCATCTTTATGATGGGTTTTACCTTCATGAACCCCCCGAGCACAACCATATTGAACACCTTGCTGAGTTGCATTCTGGCTGCCTCCTCGGCAGCGTCAATCCTGTAGATGGTAATGTCACTCCTTGAGGGATGGCGGGTTATGCCGTTGCTGTCGTAAATCAGTATTCCGCCAGGCTTAACACTCTTCTCAAACTTGTCGAGCGATTGCTGGTTAAGTATTATGGCCGTGTCAAATTTTCTGATTATTGGCGAACTAATCCTCTCATCACTGAGTATCACAATCACATTGGCGGTGCCGCCCCTCATCTCGGGCCCGTACGATGGCATCCAGCTTACCTCGAGGTCCTGCATCACCCCCGAGTAGGCCATTATCTTACCCATCGACAATACTCCCTGTCCGCCGAATCCTGCTATTAATATCTCTTCTGTCATTGCATTCTTTTTTTCCTTGTTACTGACTACTCCTGCGGAACCTTTAAATCACCCAGCGGGTAATACGGGAACATATGCTCCTCCATCCACCTGTTCGACTCCACCGGTGTCATTTTCCATCCTGAAGGACAGTTCGATACAATTTCTATGAAACAGGTACCCTTGTCTGCCAGCTGATATTCAACCGCCTTCCTGATTGCCTTCTTTGTCTTTCGAACAGCGGCCGGAGTATGAACACTCTGGCGTGTAACATAAAAGGTGCCGGGCAATGTGGCAACTATATCGGTCATTTTCAATGGATTACCCATTATTTTCACATCCCTGCCATGCGGTGAGGTAGATGATTTCATTCCCGGAAGGGTTGTTGGTGCCATCTGGCCGCCGGTCATTCCGTAGATACCATTGTTGACAAATACTATCAGGATATTCTCCCCTCTGTTGCATGCATGGATTGTTTCAGCCGTGCCTATAGCGGCAAGGTCGCCATCACCCTGGTAGGTGAAGACAAACCTGTCGGGCAACAGCCTTTTTATCGCCGTGGCTACAGCCGGAGCCCTTCCGTGAGCAGCCTGCTGCATGTCAATATTCATAAAATTGTACATGAGTACTGAACATCCTACCGGACAAACCCCGATCGTCTTATCCTGCAGCCCGGCCTCCCCGATTACCTCGGCCAGTATTCTGTGGGCGGTTCCGTGACCGCAACCCGGGCAATAACTGAGTGTGTTGTCGGTCATAACCTCACTCCTGCTGTAGGCAAGGTTATTCTTATCTATAATAGTCTTTGGATCAAATACTTCTGACATAGCTTAGCCTCCTATGATTTTAGATTTGAGGTTTTCAACAACCTCTTCCGGTGTGGGTATAATACCTCCCATCCTGCCAAAATGCCTGACGGGGACCTTGCCGCAAACCGACAGCATAACATCTTCAACCATCTGGCCGGCGCTCATTTCAACCGTCAGCATACCTTTAACCCTGCCAGCCAGTTCATTCAGACGCTTCTTCGGGAACGGGAAAAGCGAAATGGGGCGAAGGAGCCCTGCCTTTATGCCCTCAGCCCTTGCAAGCTGCAACGCCTTCTGCGAAATGCGGGCGCTGCTTCCGTAGGCTACAATGAGGTACTCAGCATCGTCGGTCTGAAACTCCTCAAACCTCACTTCATTCTCCTCAATCATTCTGTACTTCTCCTGCAGCTTGTGATTGAACTTCTCCTGCTTCATCGAGTCGAGTTCAAGTGATGTGATTATGTTCCTTTCCCTTGTTGCAGGTTTACCGGTAGTGGCCCATTGGGGAACTTCGGCTGACCGCTCCTTCTGTGGGTTCAGGTAAACCTTCTCCATCATCTGGCCAATAGCTCCGTCGGAGAGTATCATTACGGGATTCCGGTATTTAAAAGCCAGTTCGAAACCCGTTTCAACGAAATCGGCCATCTCCTGAACCGAAGCCGGGGCAAGTACTATAAGCCTGTAATCGCCGTGCCCTCCACCCTTCACCGCCTGGAAGTAGTCAGACTGTGCGGGCTGAATGGTACCCAGTCCGGGACCGCCCCTTACAACATTCACAACAAGGCAGGGGAGCTCTGCTCCGGCTATGTATGTGAGGCCCTCCTGCTTAAGGCTTATACCGGGTGAAGAAGACGATGTCATCACTCTCTTGCCGCACCCGGCCCCTCCGTAAACCATGTTTATTGC
>VGGM01000234.1 GCA_016868515.1 Bacteroidota bacterium
CTTTGTGATGAGTTCAAGTTTGGTCTGGAACTCATATTTGAAGGCTACATTGAGTTTCTCGGAAAGGGTGAAGTTGACTCCAAACATAGGAGTGATACCTGATCCCGACTGCTCAACATCAACATATCTGTCCTGTGTCTGGGCTGCATAACCACCCATTGAAGCTGCTCCTGCCGTAAAGTTGGGTGCTGCTGCACCGAGCACAGCCTGAGCATAACCAATAGTTGCACCACCAATCTGTGCAGGTGTCTGTCCGGCAGCACCCATTATCTGCTGTATTGTGGCAATATCGGTTGGGGAGAGGCCTACACCTGCACCATTAGTAAGCAGGGTGGCACCGCCGCCGCCATCAATAATTGGCTGAAGGCCGGCGAAGTATCCATTGGCACCGGCTGCAAGGGTTGTCAGGGTGGTCTGTCCTGATGTGAAGAAATCACGTGCAAGGACCATAGAACCATTATACCCTGCCCCAAAGGCCGGGTAGTTGGGGTTTACGCTAATGTTTTCAATTGAACCGTTGTAAGTGTTTTTTGCCGTAACCAGCCTTATTCCGGCAGCTATTGAGATGAATTCATTAATTTCATATGCTGCGTTTGCCTGGTATCCGAAGTATGTCGACGAACCTTCAAAGAATATGTCGGCTGAATACTGTGTGGTTGGAAAACCCTGTGATGAGAGAAGAGGCACCAGATCGGCAGCCATCATTTCGAATGTAGGAAGGCCATCCTCGTAGATTGCACCACCACCTCCGCCAATGGGATTGAATCCGGCTGAGAATGCAAACTTGCCAAGCTTGTAAGCCGCATAGAATGTCGGGAACAGGGGAGCACTTACAGTTCCGTTAAACTCTTTCGGCGATGGTAGAGGAAAGTAGGGATAGTTGCTGGTAATAGTGCGCGACTGGCCTATAGTCTGGTTACTTACCGAAAGGTAAAAACCATCACCAAGTTTGGTGAGGCCTGCAGGATTGAAATAGACTGCATCAATGGAGGTTGAAGCATTCCTGCTCTGCAGGCGGGTGTACATTGCACTCTGGTTTGTGTTGGTGACAAGTCCACCGGCAATCAGAACCCCGGTAAGAGATGCTGCAACAATAAACATCAACAGCTTTTTCATAGGTTTTTCTGTTTTTAAGTTTAACACATCCCGGGTTTACATAAAGTTTCCATTGTGCCCCGGTTCAATGAGTATTTATTAATTTTAATTAATGCAACCGGCCTGTGCCGGTTAAAAATCCCGATAAATGTATGCAAAAATTTCAATCCTGCAATAGAAAGGAAAGGCGCGGATCATTTTCCGCGCCTTTTTGTTCTGTAATATGTACTGATCTATTCCTGCAAAAGGAATTACAGTTCAATGACTTTACTGAATTGCCTGAATCCTCACATCAAGGGTGAAGTTGTCGTCAATCATATTGTCGCCAAGGTTCTGGAAGAATTTTCCTGAACCATACCTTATATTGTATAGGGTTCTGTCGACGGTGACTGTTGATGTGTATGTCGTACCCGTGCGCTTCACAGTGAAAGTAACGGGGTGGGTAATATCCTTTATTGTTAGTTTCCCGGTAACAACTGCTTCATTGTTTTTAAATGGTTCACCTGAGGTTATTTCCAAAGTCGAGACCCCATATTTTCCTGTGCTGAAGAAATCGTCGGACTTAAGGTGACCAACGAGCTTCTGTGCCGTGCCGCCGGTAAGATCCTCACAGGTGATTGAATTCATGTCGATAATGAATTTACCCGAGGAAATGCGGTTGTCACTGATTGAGAATGATCCCTCCTTAAGGGTGATCTTTCCGTAGTGCTTTCCTGAGATTTTTTTACCCGTCCAGTCAATAACTGTGTTTTTGCTGTCGGCTTTGTAATCCTGGGCGGAAGCAATATTTCCGGCCAGGAAAAGTAAAGATGCGATTAATACTGAAAATGCTTTCATAATTTCATTTTTCGTTAGTTATTTTTATTCCTTTAAATATAACAACGGAGAGCAGGCTTTGTTTAGCCAGATGAATTGCCGGTACCGGTATTAAATACAGATTTACATGAGGCTGGCTATTCGGGTAGTTTCGATCGTGTTTCTCTTACAAAAACTCTTGTTTCGTCATCATAGGTATAATGCTTTTCAGAAATCAGAAGCGACGGGTAGTTCAGTCTTGTTCCATCTTCTGCAGTGGCTACTCCTGAAAGCAGTATGCCTATTCTGCCTTCAAGGTTGATTTTCCGGTTTATATCGGGCTTAATAACTTCTCCGTTTTCGAGCCACTGCCTGAGTTCCCTCTTGTGCCATTCATTGAAAGGTTCCTTTTTGCTAAGGATATTCTCGGCGAACCTTGTACATGTAAATCTCCAGAGTTCTTCCACCAGGCTTTCAGATTCCCTTATAAGCTGCCTCATCTTTGAAGATGAGACCAAAAGGGTTGTAACCGGGGTTTCGGCTATGGCAGTGGCGGTCCTCGGAAGCCCCGACAGGACAAGCATTTCACCTATAACCGATCCCGGACCGAGAGTCTCGACCTTTTCACCCTCGATACTGATGCTTACCTGCCCGTGAACAATAACGAAGAGTCCGTCGTCGGTAGTATGCTCTCTGACAAGAATCTCACCAATGCCGAACTGCCGGTTTTGCATAGCTCCCACCACCTTGTTGAAGGTCTTTTTATTAAGGTTTTTCAGCCAGCTTATTTCCTGCAGCAACTCTGCCGGCCTTGGTAATTCGAGACTGGGAGGTGAATCGACCAGTATCTTCATCCTCTCCTCAACCTTCGCCGTCATTTTTTCAGCCTCACCAGAGTCAAGTCTGCCCTTGGTCAGCAGTTTTTCAATTGTTTTCTTTTCATGGTTGAGTACTGTTCTGATTGCATACCTGGTTGTGACTGCGCTATATATCTCGGGATATGAGTTGCGTAAATTCCTCAGGAAGGTTAACCCATGAATGCGATTCTCATTAATCTCGCTTTCAAGCATTTCGAGCTCTTCGGCGCTTAATTCCGATCCGTCCGATTCACCGCTTATGCTCATGTTTTCAAGCAGTTTAAGAGTCTCCTCCTGTGCAAGTACGAACCCTCTGGCCGCATCGTAGCTTACGGCAAGCCTGTCAAGGAAGAACCTCTGTGCAACTGGTCTGAGAACAGGCACAGACTGAAGCCGGTTAAGCAGTGCAGGGGTTCTCCATTCCTGCTCCAGATCTTTACGTTCGGATAGTGAGATCAATCCTCCTTCGTCAATTATTTCGTTGATGGCATCGGTAAGTTTCCTGACAGCAACCGGTCCCAGCATGCCTTCATTGAACTGACCCCAGTAACTGCTCTTTTCCTTTTCAAGAATCCGCATCCTGGTCTCAGCAATGGCAGTTTCAATCTTAACCTCATTTTCGGGCAGCACCTGAGGATCTTCAGGCAGGTATTCGCTGACTTTTTCCCAGTTTGCCCTGTTGAGGAACCGATCCTTTTTCGATTTCACAAGGGCAGTTTCTGTTGCCTGCCTGAGGAACCGGTGGGCTGTATTCATCATTAACTGTTTCGCAGGAGCGATGGCCGTAAGTCCGAGTTTGTTGAGCAGAACCTTAATGGTTGTGGCATTTATCAGCAGTGTCATTGTTACGATACCGGCAGTAAGAAAAAGAAACTGGTCACGCAGTTCCTGCGGTATTGACTGCTCGCCGGCTACAATCAAGGCAAGGGCGAGGGCAATGGCTCCGCGCAAGGCACCCCACCACAGCACGTAGCTGTTTTTTGGACTAAGGCCGTAACCTGCCTTTTTCATTACCGGGAAGAGCACTGCAATCATAATTGCCCTGACGATGTGAATTGTCACATATATCAGCCCC
>VGGM01000235.1 GCA_016868515.1 Bacteroidota bacterium
GCCATTGCTCAGGTTAACAAGGCTATGGCTCCCGGAATTGAATCGGTCTTCCTGCTAACAGCCCCTGAACACACACCGATAAACTCAACCATAGTGAAGGATATCCTCAGGCACGGCGGCGATGCGTCGCGTTTCGTTCCGTCATCAATAAACCTCGGGGATTACATATAGAGACCGGGAGTCACAGTACCGGCTGACGGGCCTTCTGTTCTAAGTGCTTAGTATTGAGCTGTTTATAAGCTCAGTAAGTGAGTGCCAGGCGCTCTTTCTTATAACACAGATTTTATCGGGGGTCATCCATTTTGCTTCGGATATTCCTTCGTCGGCCTGCGGATTCTCAATCATCTCTCCGTTATAATGCATCATGAACCAGTGTGTCTGCTTCAGATAGGAAACACCCTCGTACTGCCAGGTGTGAAATGAGGGTATCAGGGGTTTTACGATAGTATGATTCTTTAACCCGCACTCCTCTTCAACCTCCCTGATGGCACATGCTTCAGGAAGCTCACCCTCTTCCATATGACCTTTTGGGAGATCCCACCGGCCATTCCTTACAATGAAAAGGTAATGCCCCGAGGGGTGCTTAACCAGTCCGCCGGCAGCCTCCACGAAATTGAAGTATTGCCTGAATTCAGACCAGAGATGTTCGATATCAATTCCGTAGATATTCATTGAGGCCCCGGTTCCTGCCTGAAATGATGAAATAGCTTCATAAAGCCCGTTTCTGTTGTGATATCTGTGGAATAAGGTATATTTTTGCATACGGTCGGGCTCGTGGCTTACCATAATGTACCTGTTTTCAAAATATACCTTATAAGCAATCATATGGAAGATGTATCGAAAAAAACTGCCGGTTACCTGTTACAAATTAAAGCAATTAAATTGCAACCCGCAAACCCTTTTACATGGGCCTCGGGCTGGAAGTCGCCTATATATTGCGACAATCGCAAAACCCTTTCCTATCCTGAAGTGAGGTCATTCATAGCCGGTTGTTTTGCCGACCGGATTCGGGAGTTATACCCCGATACACAAATGATTGCCGGTGTTGCCACTGGTGCCATAGCACATGGTATGCTTGCTGCCGACCGTCTGGGCCTTCCCTTTATCTATGTCAGGTCGGGGGCTAAGGAGCACGGACTTGGCAACCAGATAGAGGGCTATTTTGAACCGGGCAGCAGGGTTGTTGTTGTGGAAGATCTTATTTCTACCGGCGGAAGCAGCCTGTCGGCGGTAAGGGCCCTCAGGGAGGGAGGTTGCATCGTATCGGGAATGGTGGCTATTTTTACTTACGGTTTCGCAAAGGCTGAAGATGCATTCAGGACTGAGAACTGCCGTCTCGACACACTAAGCAGCTATAATTCACTTATCGAACTTGCTGTCGATTCAGGATATATTTCTCAATCGGAACTGAAAACCCTTAAGGAGTGGAGAACCGACCCTTCAAAATGGGGGATATGAAATGGCAGAGGTATCGGAATTCATAAGCAGAACGGGAACAGCAAGGGCAGCCCCGGGGGTATTCTTCAGTTTTGCCGGCGATTTCAGGAATTTCAGCCGGTTCATACCTGAAGAAAACGTTAGTGACTGGCAGGCCGGGAGAGACTCATGCTCATTCGAAATCTCACCCCTCGGAAAGGCATCTGTTTCGATAACTGAGCGCAAACCGCTCAGCCTGATAAAATATGAAGGTGAGGCAATAAGTTCTGTTCCCTTTAAGATATGGCTGCAAATGACCGACCCCGGCGATGCTGCCACGAGATTCAGAATCGTACTGCGAACCGAACTGAATCCTTTCTTCCGCATGATGGCCTCCGGGGCAATTGAGCAGTACCTTTCAAGACTGGTTGACGAGATTGAATCATTCAGCGGGTGGGATGATATCACAGAATATACTCAATCTCCCTGAAGAGATAGGAATTGACACCACCCGACCCGTTCTTCAGAATCAGTTCCCCCGATTCTCCCACACCCATGATCATACCTGTGAATACGGTTCCTTCCGAGGTGAAACGGTGCCATTCATCTTTTCTGTATAGCAGCCGGTTATACTCCTCCTCAATGGCATGTTTACCACCGGCCGTCAGTAAATCGTATTGTCTGCCAACCGACTCGAGTACCTCTGCAAGCACCACCTTCGTGTCATAATCGATACCGCTGATCAGCTTCATTGATACCGGGTTCGGGGCGTCGCTGGTGAATACTGTCTGGTTGACGTTCATCCCTATGCCTGCAATGGTGTGGCCGATGCGGTTGCCCGAGACGGCATGCTCAATCAGAATACCTGCTATTTTGTCATCACCTGCATAAATGTCATTCGGCCATTTTATTCTGATGCCACCCATATGCCTCATCAATGCATGAGCTATGCCTGCCGATACTACCATTGATAAGGAAAACTGGGCGGAGGCAGGCACCCTCTCCGGAAACAATACTATGCTGAATGTGAGGTTTTTATCTTTTTCACTTTCCCATTTATTTCCTGCCTGACCTTTCCCTGAAGTCTGGAATCCTGCGGCTACAACGGTTCCATGTGAAGCCTCACCACTCTCAACAAGTGCTGCTGCATAGGTGTTTGTCGATGCAGTTGAATCAAGGAAAACAATCTCCTTTCCCAGACTGTTCATAATAAGGATATTAAGACAATGTCAACTTCAAAACTCCAAACCGTTTGGCCGGTCAGGCTCTATTGGCACCCAAATTGTAAATAAGTAACAGGCAGGGACAAAAGTACTCAGAAATGTTGTTAATTTTGCGACTGCATTTATGCATTGAACTGATAATAGATTAATGGCGAGGAAAAAGTTACAGGCAGAAGACAAACTAATAGAGGGAATAGCCGGGGGGATCTTTGAGAAGAGGGGATTAAATGTGGTTAAGCTTGACATGACAATGCTTGAGAACCGTGTGTGTGATTACTTCATTATTTGTCATGGTAATTCCGGAACACAGGTCGATGCACTTAGTTACTCGGTAGTTGAGACTGTAAGAAAGATATCAGGTGAGAAGCCCCTGCACACTGAGGGGCTTGAGAACTGTTTCTGGGTGCTGCTGGATTACGGCAGTGTTATTGTACATATTTTCATGGAAGAGTACCGGAACTTCTATAACCTGGAGAGTTTATGGGCCGATGCTGGCAGGGAGACACTTGCCGATCCGGCAATGTTAAAGGAAGAGTAGTTTATGAGTGAAGAAAACAAGATAAATCAGGGGCCTGAGAGGAAAGGTGACTTACCGGGCAAACCCAGGTTCAATACAAACTGGATATGGGGATTACTGGCAATAGGCTTTATTGCAGTTAACCTTCTATACACAGGCAAGACTGTTAAGAAGGTAAATCAGGGTGAACTCAGGAACATGATAGCAGCCCGCGATATCAGCAGGCTTGTTGTGATTAACAAGGACCGCGCTGAGATATATCTGAAGCCCGAGGTTATTGAAGCTGCCAAGTACAAGGATGCTGCCCCTCCAAAGAGCGGTTTTGCATCGGCGGAAAAGCCGCAGTTTTACCATCCTTTTGGTACGGTTGAACTATTCGAGACATTCATTAAGGAGGCTCAGGCAGAAGCCGGTTACAAGCCGGATGAGTGGCTGCATCCCGACTATCAGACCAGGAAAAGCTATCTGGGCGAAATACTGGGATGGCTGTTGCCTTTCGGATTGCTGATAGTGCTCTGGATGTTTCTTCTCAGAAGAATGTCGGGTGGTGGTGGCGGTGCCGGAAATATTTTCAACGTTGGCAAGTCGCGGGCCCAGATATTTGACAAGGACACCAACGTCAAAATCAACTTTTCAGATGTCGCCGGCCTTG
>VGGM01000236.1 GCA_016868515.1 Bacteroidota bacterium
AACGGCGGCACCAAGATATGTGGCAAACGTGCGCTCCGAATCGGGTGTTACCAGGGCAACGGCAGTGCCGGTGGCGCAGCTCCGCCTGAATATCACCGGATCGGCACCTGCAGCCAGAAGGTCATTGACGAAATACTCGCCCAACTCATCAGTGCCGGTCGATCCTATGTATCCGGGTCTGGCACCCAGTATTGCCAGTGCATGTATTGTATTTGCCACAGACCCGCCTGAAGATACTGACCGGGCAAGATTCCCTGTGCCGCGTTTTACCTGCTCTGAACGTTCGGCGTCAACGAGCTGCATGCTTCCTTTGGGCATATTAAACTCCTTTAGCAACTCCTCTCCCGGTATCTTTACCATTATGTCGACAAGTGCATTACCGATACCAATTACTCTTTTCATCAGGTGTTCAGCTTATTTTTAGGTAAATATATTGCTTAATTCGGTAAAAGAGTTTAATTTTGCCAGCGCTTTTATAAAGCAATTGCACAAACTCCTCAGTAGCTCAGTCGGTTAGAGCATCTGACTGTTAATCAGAGGGTCGCTAGTTCGAGTCTAGCCTGGGGAGCGCGAAAATATGTTTTACCGGCACAGAATCTACACTGTGCCGGTTTTTTTTCATCCCAATGACAGCCAATCCCTATTTTACTTATATTTACACTCATAATCTAACTCCCCCCGCTAAAGTGAGCAAAATTAGAATATGGTTTTTCTCCCTTGCCCTTCTCCCGGCGATAGTCAGTGGACAGTCTGTATCTGCAGGAAAGGTTGAACAGCTGACAACTTTAAACGATGGAGAATTAATGGCCACAGCCGTATCCCCATCGGGCAACATGATACTGGCCACTTCACCCGGATATATCGGTCTGAAGTTAATTGAGGTAGCCGGTAAGAGTATTAAAATTATTACCAGTGACCCGGGAGCCGGTTACGAGCCCAGATTTTCTGCCGACGGAAAAACCATATATTTCAGGTCTGACGTCTACTCAGAAATGAAAAAGTATTCGTCACTGCACGCATACAACCTCCAATCGGGCGAAACAAAGCTGCTTGAAAACAAAGCCAGAGACCTTACCCCTCCCGCCATCGCCGGCAACAAGGTTGTCTGGACAACAGAAGGTAAGAAGAAATCCACCACCGATACAACCACCGGTCCCAAAACAGAGGCGGAAATCCCTTTCATTCTGCTGGAAAACCTTACCCCGGTCCTCTACTTAAATGGGAAAAGCATACCCCTCACACCAAACGGCCGTGGGTATTATATCTGGACTTCCCTCTCTCCCGACAAATCGAGGCTTCTTTATAATTTTAACGGAACCGGGACCTTTGTCTGTGATACCGCAGCCAATATAATCGCATCGGCCGGGAGACTGAATGCTCCTGCATGGCTAAACAACAATATCATCATTGGAATGGACGACCGGGATAATGGTTACATGGTAATCTCATCAGACATAATTGCCTTTGTACCGGAGACTGGCGAAAAGATAAACCTCACAGCCACTGACGGCACTATCGAAATGTACCCCGTCCCATTTCCCGACGGAAAAAGAATGGTATACCAGACAGCCAGAGGCGAACTGTTTATTATGAACCTCATATTTAAACAATAGAGCCTTGAAACGAATCGCGTCAATCCTGATCCTGATTGCCCTGTCATTCATGCCAGCAGTGGTAACCGCGCAGATCACTGATCTCTCGGGGTATAAGATATTCATCAATCCGGGTCACGGCGGTTTTGACTCGAACGACAGGTTCATCGAGGCTACAGGCTTCTGGGAATCGCAGGGTAACCTGGTTAAAGGGCTGTTCCTTCGCACCCTCCTGCAGAATATGAACGCAACCGTATTTATGTCGCGCGAAACGAATACAACTGCCGACGACCTTCCCCTGTCTACAATATCGGCACTGGCCAATGCTGCCAACGTCGACTTCTTCCTCTCCATTCACAGCAACGGCTGGGATGGAACGCAAAACAGGCCGCTTATGCTGTTCCGCGGATATGATAACGATCCTGTCTACCCGCAATCGAAGGTGATGGCAGAAATAATGTGGCAAAAAGTTTTCGACAACGGAAACTGCTGGACAAACAACAATCCCTACGTAAAGGGCGACTGGACATTCTACCCCGACTGGGGAACACAGGGTCTGGGAGTGCTGCGGAATCTTACCATGCCGGGCGTTCTTTCCGAAGGGTCTTTCCATGACTATATACCCGAATCATGGCGTTTACTCAACACCGGCTTCCTTCACCACGAGTCGTGGGCCCTGGCACGTTCTTTCTTCCAGTTTTATAATGTTACTGCCCCCGGGCATGGTGTCATTGCCGGTATAGTCAGAGACCCGGAACGGTCGCCTTCGTGGTATTTCAAACCCGGTACAAAGGATCAGTATCTTCCGGTTAACGGGGCTGTCGCAACCCTTACCCCGGGCAACAAAACTTTCATTACCGATAATTTTAATAACGGATTCTTCATGTTCGACTCACTGCCTCCGGGAAACTACAGGGTAGTTGCCTCGGGCGTACAGGGATTCTTCAATGATACTGTCGATATTACAGTACAGGCAAACATGTCGTCTCTGGCAGAATGCTTCCTGGTATTCGACACGACCCGTGTTCCGGCACTGGTATCGGTAACCCCTTCTTTTTCAGACAGCCTGTATCTGAACCAGGAGATATCCCTCACCTTCGACCTTGCAATGAACCGCGACTCGGTGGAGAAATACCTTTCAATAATACCGGCTACCGGCCTGGTATATACCTGGAATACAGCCTCAACACTGCTGAAGATAAAACCTGAAGTGCAATACCAGCCTGGTACCGCCTACACTTTAACCCTTGCGCCGCAGGCCTGCTCAAAATGGAAGATCCCCACCGGTATCAGCCATCAGTATAACTTCATCACTACCAACCGCACCAGCCTGAAACTCCGGGGCAGCTTCCCGCGCCAGGGCAGCAGTGAGATTACACTCTACCCAAGGGTACGGCTTAACTTCGATGCTCCGCTCAACCCCAACCTGCTGTCGGTATGCGTACAGTTCTCGGATATCCAGGGAAATCTCATTGCCCGCACCCGCGAGGAGATCGGTGAAAAGGATGGCAGGGGCTACTACAGCTTCGAACTGTCAGCACCTTTGCAGCTGGGCGCCACCTACCGCTTAACACTAAAGGCAAACCTTGCCGATGTTGCCGGTGTTCAACTGGGAGCCGATTCAGTTATCACCTTTACCACGCGTGAGCTGATGTACCCCTTCGGTGGCGTAAAGGAGAATTTCGACGACATTTCACGCTTCTGGGACCCCGAAACCAGCGGCAGTACCGTTGGCACCAACAACCCCCTTACAACCTTTACCGCTTCAACCAGTATCAAAAGGAGTGGAACCGGTTCGGGAAGACTCGACTATGTGTTTGTAAATGATAACGAAGGGGTATGCAGGGTGTTCAACACCGCAAAACCGGTGATAGGCTCCAACCCTTCACAACTTTATCTTGGCGTATGGGTGTTTGGCGACCTTAGCATGAACTCCCTTGAATACTGGTTCTATACCCAGGGCAGTACAAATCATATTGTATTTGTTGACACCATCGACTGGGCAGGGTGGGATTTCAGGTCTGTGCCCTTTTCGGCCATTGCAGGAACCGGCGATATCAACTTCCACAGCGTGGTGATACGGCAATTGCCGGGAGCCGAAAAAACCGGTACGGTGTGGTTCGACGATGCTGCAATACACACCGCCGTAGGAATAGACAATATAACAGGTAACGGCGACGGATGGCAGCTGACTCTCTCGCCCAATCCGGTA
>VGGM01000237.1 GCA_016868515.1 Bacteroidota bacterium
TTCCGATCTTAAGAAGGTGTTTGTATTCGCACCCATAACCTTTCAGCTGGTAAATGCTGACGGCAACGGTGACTATTTCAATGGTATAATTCCGCATCAGTATGTTCCCGACGACATCACCCGCGACTTTGGTGACAGGCAGGAACTGATGCTGAAGGCTGCAATAACATACCTTGAAACCGGGGGAACCAAGACTGCGCAACAGGAGCCGTACCGCAAGACCGTGCTGGAACCCGGGCGACCCGAGTGGCAGAAGAATCTTTTCATCTACAATCCCGATAATAACCGGTAGTGAAACAATCAGCCAGTGAGAGAATTATCCTGGGTATTGACCCCGGAACCACGGCCACGGGCTATGGCGTTTTAAGTATCTCAGGCAAAACGCCTTCACTTATTACCCTGGGCGTGATTAGCCTGCCACGTGGCGATGACCATTTTCTGAGGATCAAGAAGATTTTTGAGGCCACCCTGGAACTGGCAGACAGGTACAAACCCGATGAACTGGCCATTGAGGCACCATTTTACGGCAAGAACATTCAGTCGATGCTCAAGCTGGGCAGGGCTCAGGGAGCGGCAATAGCCGCCGCGCTCTACCGGGATATCCCCGTTTTTGAGTACGCCCCCCGGAAAATAAAGATGTCGATTACCGGAAGGGGAGCGGCCTCGAAGGAACAGGTGGCCGGTATGCTGCGGCAGATACTCGGTTTCAGGGAGGACGATCTGGTTCTCGATGCCACTGACGGACTGGCGGCTGCGCTGTGCCATTTCTACCAGCAGGGTAAGCCAGTACAGCAGGGGGGATTCAGCGGCTGGAAAGAGTTTATTTCAAAGAATCCCGGCAGGGTCTCGGGCAGGTAATCCGTAAACTTAAGAATGGCCAGGGGCAACAGCAAGCGACACCACGCTCACCTTTATGTCAGTGGCCGCCATAAGCGCACTGCAGCAGGCATCGATCGTCGATCCCGTAGTAATCACATCGTCAACGAGCAACACATGGCTGCCTGCAATCTCATCAGCGCGCTCAACGGTAAATATCCCCTCAACATTTCTCCATCTCTCAATTCTCGACCGCACCGTCTGGGTAGCAGTGGATGTCTTCCTTACCAGGTATCCGGTACTTACGGGAATACCGGTTGAAGAAGAGATACCTTCAGCAATAACAAGGCTCTGGTTGAACCCGCGTTTTCTCTCTTTCCTTTTGTGGAGCGGCACGGGGACAAGACAGTCAATCCCTTCAGTAAAACCCGAAGAAGCCAGGTTGTGGCCATAGATTCTTCCCAGTTCAAACCCTACCTCAGTGTAGCCGTCATATTTGAGCCGGAATATCAGCCTGCTCATTCTGCCACCTTTTACGTACCAGGCAAACGATGCCGCACGCTCAAGCCTGCATCTTCCCCAGAAAAGTTTCTCGGTAAAATTATCGCGTACCGATTCAAAGCCTGTCCGGGGTATTTCAACCAGGCAACCGGTGCAGATGAGGTTCTCGTTCCTTACAAGGTGTTCACCACAGGCATGACAAACCCGTGGAAAAAGAAGACTTATCACATCGTCGGCCAGTGAGACGAAATAGTTCATGCAGCGAAGGTGTTACCCTTCACAAATTTAAGAAACTAATAGAAATTACCGTTTGTTCAGTCCCTGAGGTTTACTTTTCCCTCAATCAGGGCAGCTATCTCCCTGAATCTTTCAGGGGTGGGTTTCAGACGCGGATTCAGGAAGCTTATATCCCTTTCGCTGTCCATGGGAATAAGATGAATATGTGCGTGGGGTACCTCCAGGCCCAGCACTACCACCCCCACCCTGTTGCATGGAATCACCTCCCTGATGGCGATGGCAACCCTGCGGGCGAAAACGGTCATCTCGGAAATTGTCTCATCATCAAGGTCGAAAAAGTAATCAACCTCTTTCTTGGGTACAATGAGTGTATGGCCCTCCTTCAGCGGATTAATATCAAGAAAGGCAATGAACTTGTAGTTTTCTGCCACCCTGTAGCAGGGTATCTCCCCGTTGATGATCCTTGTGAATACTGTTGACATGGCCGATGATGTTATAGTGAAATCTCCATTATTTCAAATGCTATCACCCCTGAAGGAACCTTGATATCAACTATTTCTCCCACTTTCCTGCCTATGAGCCCCTGAGCAATGGGAGAACCGACAGCTATTTTCCCCAGCTTCAGGCTGGCCTCGCTTTCAGGTACCAGCTGATACTCCATAACGGTGTTGGTATTCCGGTTCCTGATCTTAACCTTGTTGAGTATCTTAACCGACGATGTCCCAATTTTCGATTCATCAATCACCCTGGCCCTGGCAATCAGATCTTCCATCTTCGCAATCTTCATTTCAAGCATGCCCTGGGCTTCCTTGGCGGCAGCATACTCGGCGTTTTCCGAGAGATCACCCTTGTCACGTGCCTCGGCAATATGCGCTGAAACCTTGGGCCTCTCAACAATCCTCAGATGGTCAAGTTCCTCCTTTATCTTCTGAAGGCCCTCATCGGTCATGTAAATAAAATCTGACATATCCCGTTCTGATGTAATAAAAACAAGAAGAATCCCGGCCGGGCCGGAACTCTTCATATCACAAATATATTAAACTATTTCCGTAAAAACAATATCGGTTTTAAAAATCAGGATGTTAAAGGTTAATTAATACTCTCTCCTGGATAAGACCTCTGAATAGATCACCGCTTTTCTGCCGTCAAAATCTTCGGTTATGAGTTCAATACTCTTGTCCTCTGCCTCGGTCATGCCCTCCCTCTCTGATTCAATGCTCCAGTTATATTCCACGGTCGATGTCTCCCTTAGCAATTCATCGAACCTTCTGGCTGTTTCAATATAGTCGAGGGCAGAGACTCCCTCACCCGAGTGTGCTGCTGCCATCGGTTCCTCATAGGAGCCCTCCCTTCCGGGCACCATCTCCTGAGTCGGTTTCCGCCGGGCTGTGAATACCGGAGGAGGTGCTGTTCTTTCTTCCCGGGTAGTGGGCGGGAACGGAAATTCAGACTCTTCATCTTCAAACATATCATCGGGGAACCCGCCACCCTTCCGTTCAGGAGGCGGCCCGCCGCCCGGGGAACCCGGGACAGGCTTCTTCTTGCCCTTTATTGAACTGATAATCGCTATTACGGCCGCGATTATGTAAAAGACTATATTGCCTAAACCCCTCTCTTCTTCCATGATTCTCTATTTTTTATACTTCCTTGAGGCCGGCTTCGAGGCCTTCCTTATACTCTTCTTCCTCTCCTTTTCACGCAGTAAAGCCTCCTTCTCGTTCTGCTTCATACGCTCTTTAACACTCTCCGACTGGATTTCAAAATGACGCTTCTTCCCTTCGGCTACTGCCTTCTCATTTTCCCTCTGGCGCTGCTGCTCCTTCTTCTCCTGCTCCTTCTTCGCCTTTACAACCGACTTGGGTTCCTGCACCTTTGTCTCCTTAACCTTAACGCCTCTCTCCTTTTTCAGCGAAGCTTTTGGTTTGTACCTGTTTGCCGCGCTGCCAGTCTGTGCATGTGCTACTGTTACAGAAAACAGTATTGCCAACATCACAAGGGGAAAGATTCTGTAAAACCGGTTCATTTGATATTGCGTAATATTAATAGCGGTTTGCCGTTCTAATGGCATAGTGCGTATCTTTGTTGTTCAGACACCGGGCCATGCGAACAGGTTCAAATTTACATATTTTTTTGTTATGGGGTGCCCTTATGTTTTCCATAACAGCTTGCGACCGTAATAAAAACGACGTTATACCCGATGTGTATGTCAATTTTTACCTCGACCTTAACGACCCTGAGTTTT
>VGGM01000238.1 GCA_016868515.1 Bacteroidota bacterium
GCGTGGAGGGAACCTATGGCATTGTTGTTATCTGCCGCAAAGAGCCGGGCAAACTATTTGCCGCCCGTAAGGGCAGCCCGCTGGTTATCGGAGTGGGTGAAGGAGAGAATTTCATAGCTTCCGATGCCACCCCGATAGTTGAATACACACAGAGGGTTATTTACCTTAATGATGACGACCTTGCCATAATTCAGAAGGATCAGCTCTCCCTGAAGACCATCAGGAACAGCCAGCTTGTTCCTGAAGTGCATAAACTCGACCTGAAAATAGGGGAGATTGACAAGGAGGGGTACCCTCACTTCATGCTGAAGGAGATTTTCGAACAGCCAAAGGCAATACACGACACCTTCAGGGGAAGAGTGCTTCCGGGCGGAGAGGGCATTATGCTCGGTGGCCTTCACAATGTGATGGGAGAGATTATAAGGGCCGACAGAATTCTGATTGTTGCCTGCGGAACCTCATGGCATGCCGGCCTGGTAGGTGAGTATGTATTTGAGGAGTATGCCCGCATACCGGTTGAGGTTGAGTATGCCTCGGAATTCCGCTACCGGAACCCGATAATAAGAAAGGGAGATATAGTACTGGCAATAAGCCAGAGCGGAGAGACAGCCGATACCCTGGCTGCGGTGAGGCTGGCCCGTGAACAGGGCGCCACGGTGCTGGGTATCTGCAACGTGGTTGGAAGCAGTATTCCGCGTGAAACAGTTGCAGGGGTTTACACGCATGCCGGCCCCGAAATAGGGGTTGCATCGACGAAGGCCTTCACTACCCAGGTTACGGTTCTGGCAATGATGGCATTTGAAATTGGGCATGTGAAGGGTGTGGTAAGCGATGAAGCTTACCGTGAACTGATTGCCGAACTGTCGTCAATACCTGAAAAGATGAAGCACGCCCTTGATCTGAACGGAAAGGTTGAGGAGCTTGCACGTAAATTCATGAATTCATCCAACGCCCTCTACCTTGGCAGGGGCTACCTTTTCCCGGTAGCCCTTGAAGGAGCCCTGAAACTGAAGGAGATCTCATACATTCATGCCGAAGGCTACCCTGCGGCTGAAATGAAGCACGGCCCGATTGCCCTAATAGACGAAAATATGCCTGTGGTTGTTGTGGCACCACGGGAAAACTCATACGATAAGATAGTAAGCAACATACAGGAGATAAAGGCAAGGAAGGGAACTGTCATTGCAATTGTCACCGAGGGCGATGAGCTGATAGGCAGTATAGCCGATTATGTTATTGAGATACCGGCAACCCTGCCTGTCTATTCAGGCCTGCTGGCAGTAATACCGCTGCAGCTTCTCTCATATCATATTGCTGTTATGAGAGGTTGTGATGTCGATCAGCCACGAAACCTGGCCAAGTCGGTAACGGTTGAGTAATCAAACAGATAATATGGCCGGAAAAACTGATTACAGGGAGATTACCTCGCGTGAGCGTGAGATAATGGAGGCCAACGGCTGTCAGTGCGATGACTGGGGGCGGATACATGCAGCACCGGGTTTCAGGCCGGGATTCTTCAGGAATGTGGCATTTTCAGGCGATGTTTACCTGGGTGTTATGGATGGAAGCAGAACCCTTAAATCGGGCATGGTGCTAAGTGAGGGAATATATGACGCAAGAATCCATAACTGCACTGTAGGCGACCATGTTGCAATACACCGGGTCAACGGTTATATTGCCAATTACATAATAGAGGATAATGTAACCATAACCGATTGCGGGAGAATAGTCAATGAGGGCTCGGGCACCTTCGGCAACGGTATTGCGGTAAACGTTCTGAATGAGACAGGCGGAAGGCATGTGAGGATGTGGGACAGGTTGTCGGCCCAGCTGGGTTATGTGATTGCACTGTACCGGCATCGCAGCAAGACCATAAGTGCCGTTGACTCGCTTATAGATTCATGGTGTGATACGGTAAGGTCGGATTTCGGAACCATAGGGGATGGATCGGTTGTTACCGGTTGCGGAATAATAAGAAATGTCAGGACAGGACCCGCTGCATCGATCGAGAATTCGCTGAAGCTGGAAGAGGGCAGCATAAACAGTTGTCGTGAGGCACCCGTTTATATCGGACCGGGTGTGATAATGGAGAAATTTATTGTATGCTCGGGCAGTGTTGTAACCGAATCGACCATTGTCAACAGATGTTTTATTGGCCAGGGCTGCCACCTTGGTAAACATTACTCGGCCGAGAACTCATTGTTTTTTGCCAACTGCGGAGGCTATCACGGTGAAGCCTGTTCCATATTTGCCGGTCCGTTCACTGTTACTCACCACAAGTCAACCCTGCTGATTGCGGGTATTTATTCATTCATGAATGCCGGCAGTGGTTCCAACCAGAGCAACCATATGTACAAGCTGGGTCCGATTCACCAGGGCATAATGGAAAGGGGATCGAAGACAACCAGCGATTCATACCTCCTGTGGCCGGCAAGGATAGGACCGTTTACACTTGTAATGGGGCGGCATTACAAGAATATGGACACTTCGATGCTGCCGTTCTCATACCTTATTGAACATAATGATGAGAGCATACTGGTGCCAGGCATCAATCTGCGCAGCGTAGGTACGATACGCGATGCCCGGAAGTGGCCGATGCGCGATATTCGCAAAGACCCGGTACTGATTGACCAGATAAATTATAACCTTCTGAGTCCGTATACAATACGTAAGATGATACAGGGCCGTGACCTGCTCAGGAACCTCAGGGAAAACTCGGGCCCCAAGTCGGAATACTACACCTACGACAGTATGAAGATAAACAGGCAATCGCTGGAGAGGGGTATTGAACTATATCAGACAGGCATAAACAAATTCCTCGGCAACTCACTGATAAAGAGGCTCGAAGGCGTGAAACTTAATTCTGTCGACGGGCTGAGGAAGCGGCTGCGGCCCGATCTGGACGCCGGCAGGGGTGAGTGGACTGACATTGCCGGCCTGATAGCTCCGCAGAACGAGGTTGAGGCACTGCTTGACCGGATTGATGAGGGCGTGGTTGGATCGCTTGATGAAATCAATGCGGGATTTGCTGCCCTGCATTCTGCATACTACGATATGGAATGGAGCTGGGCCGCCGCACGCATTGAGGAGGAGGAGGGCAGGGATTTGAAGGAATTCACCCCCGGAGACGTTGTTAATATTGTGGAAAAATGGAGGAAGAGTGTTGTGGGCCTTGATTACAAACTTTACGAGGATGCCATGAAGGAGTTCACACTCTCTTCAAGAACAGGCTTCGGGATTGATGGCGCCGAGGAGGTCAAACGGGCAGATTTTGAAGCTGTACGGGGCGACTTTGAAAGCAACCCGGTGGTTTCATCCATAATGGATCACATTAAGGTGAAGAGCGCACTCGGCGATGAGCTTACGGCAAGGATGAAGAAGCTGATTTAGGTTTCCGATACCATGAAGGCAGTGAATACAAAACGGGCAGTTTCAGCTGTTCCGTAGCAGGTACTGGTGTTCGTAATACTTTACGTATTCTCCTGTAATAACACGATCGAGCCATTCCCGGTTCGCAAGGTACCAGTCGACTGTTTGCTCAAGTCCTTTTTCGAAGTCGACCGATGGTTCCCAGCCCAGTACCGATCTTATTTTCGCGGAATCGATTGCGTACCTCAGGTCATGTCCTGCCCTGTCGGGAACGAATGATATCAGTTTTTCAGATGTACCGCCCTGACGCCCGAGCTTCCTGTCCATTATCCTGCACAGCAGCCTTAAAAGGTCAATATTCCGCCACTCGTTGCTGCCACCTATGTTGTAGGTTTCGCCGCTTTTCCCCTGGTGGAATA
>VGGM01000239.1 GCA_016868515.1 Bacteroidota bacterium
TAACCTCGGCTACCGGCAAATCGACCGACCGGCCTGTTGCCAATACCCTTTTCAGTATGTCCCCTGGTGTAATTATTCCTGCCGGTTTGCCGTTGACAAGGACAAGCACCGGAGAGTGTCCGTTCCGGTTGAGAATATCAATTGCCACCCCAACAGGGGCATCGGCATTGCAGGTATCAAACTGCATGGCAATGTCAGCAACGGTTTGATTGTTAAATAATGCAACATCTGAGACATAGGCGGCAAACCTGTTAATGTCACCCGGTGAATAATCAGCCACCTCTCTGAGCCGCTCCCTTAACTCTTCAACTTCCGAAATAAGCAGCCTGTGTTCACTGATATCCCTGAAAGTAAGCAGCATCCCCATCTTGTCGGCGAACTGAACCGGCAGAACTGTAAGAAGGGCCTCCGACCCGGAGCCATCCCTTCCTGCAACCGTGGTTTCGAAACGTGTTTCACTTTCAATTCCACTGATATCACTTATATTCAGCGAGGGTAAGATATCGCTTAAAGACATCGATTGCAGCTCGTTACCGCTGTACTTCAGCCATTTCTGAACGAATGAGTTGGTATAGGCGATCTGGGAATTGAGCAGCAGAATTATCCCTTCGGTAGATGACTCCAGTAGTGAACGGTATTTTTCCCTCGATTCTTTCAGCATTCCTTCCACGGCTCTCCTCCTGTTCTCAATCTCGAGACTCTGATAGGTTATGAAGAAGATGATAAGTGTAATTGTAAGGGTAATTCCCAGCAATATCAGAAGAATCCTGTTTCTCAGCGCCGATATCTCCTTGTGCACATCGTCAATATAGATTCCGGTACTGACAACCCATTTCCATGGTGTGAAAAGCTTTACAAAACTAAGCTTCGGCGCAATTTGCGCCGTATCATCCCTCAGTTGCCATTTATAGTTAATAAATCCTTCGCCTTCCCTCTTTGCAATATTCACTGCTTCACTGAACAGCTTAACGCCGTCAGGATCTGTAAAGTTGCTGAGACTCTGACCCATCAGCTCATGTACATATGGATGCATTATCATCTTCGGAGCAAGGTCGGTTATCCAGAAATAATCCTTCTCTTCCGTACCATACCTGAGTGCCTCAATCTCCTCAATGGCAGCTGCCTGGGCCTCATCAATCTCCAAATGCCCCTTTTCAAAATCCCTGTTGTATTTGTCGAGAATACTCCAGGCTATACTGGTAAGCTCACGGAGCATTTTCTTCTTTTGCTCCATCGCGTTCCTTTCAAATGTGGGAACCACATATGCGAACAGCGATATGACAAACAGAAATATCGCAAGCATCGCCGGAAGCAGTATTTTCCTGAAAAAACCCGCCCTGATTATTCTTTTCATAGTACCACCTGCCTGTTGGCATTTAAAGATAGTGCATTTATACTGAAATCATCACTGTCGAATACCGCAAAGCCATTTACCTGGCTATTGTCTGCGAGAGCAGGTATGGTGACGCAACACCGGAGGCTTCTTAGCCTCCTGCGCCCATATGGGAGGTACCTGAATCCCTTGAAAAGCCGGGGGAGAAACGATTCCTGAAGATCATAACTGACCCCAAGACCCTCAATATGCATATGACCGCATACAGAAAGAACACATCCGCTCTTCTCCATGAACCCGAAGTGGGCAGAATGCGCTCTTTCACTGCCATTTTTTTCAGATACGTACCCGGTAAAATTCGGAAAAAGAGAATGTGAAAAGAGAATTCTCCTCTCCCCTGCTTCCAGCACTGCAAATTCGGGAAGCGAATTCATAAACTCAAGTTCGGTATCATTCAGTGAAACCGGACAGTCATCGGAATAGTTCCAGACCTTTCCGCCTGAAATCGCGGACTTCATTCCGGGAGGCATCTCATACCAGTCATGAGGGAACCGGAAACCATCAGCATACTCAGGCAGCTTACGCAAATGGAAAATATCGTGATTGCCCGCGACCACCAGCGAACAGTTACTCCTGATAAGCGATATACACTCACTTACATTACGCGATTTCTCATAACTCCCCCTCAGATAGGGATACCCGAGTATGTCGCCAAGGCATATCACCTGGTCACACTTTTCAAGTTCAATCATCTTCAGGGCCTTCCTAAGGCTCACAATATCCTCGTGAATGTCGGTAAGTATAGCTACCCTCATGGTTAAGCTGCAACGTTTAACAGGTTTGAGGGGGAAAGGTAGGAAAAAGTGAGCTAAAGTGAAATGAAGTGAGCCAAAGTGAACCAAAGTAATCTAAATTGAGCTGAATTGACAGTGGTTGGGAGTTGATAATTTTTACTACCTTTGCACCCGCAAAAGAATTCCGCATGCACAAATTAGTGACCGGCACTCTCGAAGCTTATTATTAACGGGTTGACCTGTCATTGTACGGTGATTGTAAATACGGGGAGGCTCATAAAAATGAATTTACTATGTTATTCAGTCAGATGGAGCTCTCCCCGGAACTCCTAAGGGCAGTCGGAGAGCTGGGCTTTTCGGTTCCCACACCAATTCAGAACAAGGTGATTCCTGTTCTTCTCGAAGATAGATGCGATATAATAGGACTGGCACAAACCGGCACCGGCAAAACAGCTGCATTCGGACTGCCTGCGTTGCAGAACATCAATCTTGGTTCTTCCCACCCCCAGTTGCTGGTGCTGAGTCCGACCAGGGAACTATGCATGCAGATTACCCGCGACCTCGAAAGCTACGGGCAATACCTTAAGGGACTCACCATAGTGGCAGTTTATGGCGGCGCATCAATCGACAAACAGATTGGTGTTCTTAAAAGGGGAGCACATATTGTTGTTGCAACCCCGGGACGGATACACGACCTGATCCGGAGGAACCGCATTGACCTGTCGCGTATTGAAACCCTTGTGCTTGACGAGGCCGACGAGATGCTGAAGATGGGTTTCCGCGAAGACCTTGATGCCATTCTGGCACAGACACCTGCGGGGAAGAACACCCTGCTCTTCTCAGCCACCATGTCGCCGGAAATTAACCGTATTGCACGCACATACATGCACGATCCGGTGGAGATAACCGTTGGGACAAAAAACGCAGGCGCCGAAAATGTTTCCCACATCTTCCACATGGTTACGGCAAAAAACAGGTACAATGCCCTGAAAAGGGTTGTTGACTTTTTCCCCGATATATATGGAATAGTCTTCTGCCGCACCCGTCAGGAGACCAAAGAGGTGGCAGCCTCTCTCATGAGCGATGGCTACAATGCAGAAGCCCTGCACGGCGATCTGTCACAGGCGCAGCGCGACTACGTAATGCAGAAGTTCCGCGAAAAAAACCTCAGCGTGCTTGTTGCCACCGACGTTGCAGCACGCGGTCTCGATGTGAATGATCTTACCCATATAATAAATTATAACCTTCCCGATGACAATGAGGTTTATACACACCGGACGGGAAGAACGGGACGCGCAGGGAAGGAAGGAGCTGCCATTTCTATAATTAACCTGAAGGAAAGAGGCAGGATTGCACAGATTGAAAGAGTAATAAAGAAGAAGATAGAACAGAAGCCTGTACCCGGCGGAACCGAAATCTGTGAGAGACAGCTCTTCAATATGGTTGAGCGAATGAGGAATTCGGAAGTTAACCACCACAGCATTAACCCTTACATGGAAAAGGTTTTCGGCCTCCTGGGCGACTTGTCGAAGGAGGAGATTGTAAAAAGGTTCGTGTCGGTCGAGTTTAACAGGTTCCTTGATTACTACAAAAATGCCCCCGATCTCAATATTGATGCAGGCGACCGGCAGCAAGGAAAACGCGACGGAGCCGGACGCGGT
>VGGM01000240.1 GCA_016868515.1 Bacteroidota bacterium
TGGTTGCGATAACCTCTTTCAACCCACCTCCGATATCGTTCACCTTGACATCGGTGACTTCCAGTTTTGGCAGCTGATAAGCATGATAAAGGAGGAAGGCTGTATTCCTGTGGGCATCGGTCTCAATCATGAAGCCCGGGTGAAGCCTGCCAATCGATTTCGTAAAGCCACCGATCTCAACCTTCCCATGCACCGGATGGTCAACCTCAGTCCACGGAATAAAGGCATCGCCGGCCAGAAGCAACTGGTCAAAGTCATACTGATCCCAGTTAAACCGGGGTGTTGTCTGTGTCTGTGCCTGTCCCATGCCGCGGCCCTGGCCTGCTGCCTGCTGGTCCGGTAATCCTGTGCTTTGCTGGTTAAACATCAGGCTGCCTGTCCAGAGCTCATTACAATAGACGAATGCGCCCTGAGACCCATACCACCAGTCGAACTCTCCACCCCAGACGGTGTATAGATCCTTCCATACTGTCAGCAGCCTGTATCCGGGGATCAGTTTCTCACCAACTTTTCCGATAGCATCTACCACCATATCATCATCACGTGAATAGACTTCTGAACCGCCTCCTTCAACCGATGGGCCTCTCAGAATCATTCCTCCGGAGTTATGGTAAGCCTGGGCCCCGACGATGTTCATATGCCTGAAGGCAAAGTCTCTTACAGCCTGGTTTTCAGGGAAGGTAAACGGATATTTATCGGCTCCTCCCTGAATAAAGTTGGGTCTCCAGTTATAACCCCAGTCGCGGTTGGCATCGTAGCTGCCCGGGCCATCCTCATCGGTACGGCCATCGCCATCGTTATCAATACCTCCTTCTGTGCCAAGCAGGTCATACTCTCCCTTTTCACCCGGTCCGACCCTGATCATCTTCCTCGTGTCGTTTGGGTCGATCCTGTACTGACCGTTCGGGTTCTTCTTACGCATCTGCGATCTCTCTCCGTCGCCGTTCAGATCATCGAATCCGTCCTCGTCGAATAGGCCGTCACGGTCGTCATCGCGCGGAGCAAGTCCCGACCTTGGTGTGGCGGCCTTTGTAACGAAATGGTCTCTTCCGTCGGGATTGTTTGTCGGAAAGATATAGAATGACCTGTCACGGAGCAATTCCTTAATGAATGCGTTGTTCTCGTTGTACATCTCGCAAAGGTACCATGCAAGATACATTGCCATTTCAGTCCCCTGTATTTCAATGCTGTGGATATTGGCACCAACATAGTAACCCGGTTTATGATTGTGAGGAACCGTTCCTTTTTCAGTGATTGTGAGGTATATCATGTCGCGTCCCTGCACGGATTTGCCTGCCGACTGCATTGTTACCAGGTTCGGATAGGCTTTGGAGAGCCTGTTGCAGAAATCTACTATACCGGAATTGGAGTGGTATCGGTTCCAGCTCATATCAACCTTCGGTTTAACCGGTGAACCGGCTGCCTTGAAATAGAATTCGGGCGACTGGGCAGATACCAGCACGGGCAGAGCCAGAAGCAGCAAAGCCGCCAGTGAGTTTATAATTTGTTTTTTCATGATGGTTTCGTTTTAATAATTTATTCTACACCGGGTTTTTACTTTACAGGTGTCTACCTGAGAACAGCTGTGGCTGTTGACACTCCACAGGCAGTATCACCCGCCTTGATTCCTATTGTGCCTTTTCCTCTTATAAGCCAGCTGTATTCAGAAGAGCTGTTGCCTTCGATCCTTCTCATCTGCTGAACCCTTGTTCCGGTAATTATTGTCTGTTTCTCTTCCAGGGTGAGGGTGACCCTCGGTATCCTTACGAACCTGTTAGGTGATCCAATCTCTGCCATAGTGGGGAACAGACCGTTATTCCTTACGGTAAGTGTAAGCCTGAATATATCACCTCCGGTGTTTTCAACCTTTACATCGGCTATCTGCACATCGGGATGCAGTGCCGCCATCGCGGTAAGGAATTTGTAGTTGGCCTCAACTATCTCGGGGACTTTCTCAGCAGGAGGATTAATCATTACGAATGGTTTAATACCTCCTACCTCAACCTTTTTGCCGGGGAAGCCAGGATGTTGTATTTCAGTCCATGGAACGAACACTTCGCCAAGTCCGTTTTCCTCAGCATACTTGAGGAATGCGGCTTCGGCATTTCGTCCGCGCTCAATGGCCGGCCACCATCCCGGGGTGCTGTAACTGTAACGGCCATAGTGGAAATAGGCCCATTCCATGAAATTGCCTCTTGCTGAGTGTGCGGCGGGTGAGCCCTTTACCGAGGTTGCAGCAATATATTTTTCAGAAATGATCCGGTTAACCGTTTCGTCGGTTCTGCCAACCGATATCGTGTTCCTGTCGGCAGTGGCAGTTGCAGCAGTTGCTGTACCGGGTCTTGCTCCGGGGGCCTGGAAAGCTGTGGCGGCCCCTGTTCCGCCAGTGGAAGCCCCTGTGCCAGCCCTTGGCTGTGAGGTGAGGTTATCCTGCGGTCCGAAAGCCACTGTGGCGAAGATATTCCACTGGTCGAAAAGGAAGTCGGCCACGGCTTTGGTCTCAGGTTCCGATACCGCGTGCATTCCCGCATACCGCCCGAACTCCTGGTAGTTGTAGGTCCAGTTATTATTGAAATTGACGCCACCCTCACCATCTTCATTGAATGCTCCGTCGTTGTCGTTATCTATGCCTTCGGTGTAGACAATATATTTACCCTTCTGGCCTTTTGCTATGTCGGCCTGCACCATAAGCCTCGGATCATCGGGGCTGTCAATGAAGGTGCCGCCGGAGTCGTGAACCCTTATCATTGTAACCAGACCGTCACCGTTAAGATCCTCAAACGGATCCTCGCCTGTCACAAAATCCCTGTCAAAATCAACGGGCCTGCTGTTCCAGTTTCTTTCATACCTGAGTTTCGCGAAGAACTGTTCTGAAGCGTCGGGACTGAGGTCGGGAAGTACGTAAAAAGTGACTTTCGACAGAAGAGTTTTGATTTCGGGTGTCGCAGCATTTTTAATAATGCTCGCGGCAAAACCTGCAGCTATCTCACGGCCAAGCACATAGCTCCCCTCGACACCTCCGAGTACTGCTATACCCGGTTTCGCACTCCTGTCTCCGGTACCAATTATGAGCACATAGATATCCTTTCCCCCGGCAGTCTTAACGAGCGACTTGTACTCGCACACCGAAGGGTTAGCCTTTGCCAGTGCTGCAAGGTCGCGGTTCATTGTTGCATGGTCGCGGTACTGTCCGGCGGCCTGCAGACCGGCCAGCATCACTGCCGCAAGGGCAGTAATAATAGTCTTCACGGCAATTTTCATACGCTTGAGATTTGAATTAGTGGTTAATGAAACCCGGAGTGCAATTTCCTGACCCGGATTGTAACAGGTTAACAATATAATATCTGCGAAAATTAGTGAAATATCGAAACGGCAGATGCAGAGGCCCGCTAATTCAGGCTGTTTTTAGTTTTTTTTAACATCAGGGAACCAGTGATTACAGCACCGTTTCAGAAATCGTCGCGATCGCGGTAGGCAAGATACCCCCGATTGTAAAGGGGATTTCTGACAAACCCGAACGTATCGTTATCGAAATAGCCGGCAATATGCTCGGGAGCCAGTGCATATGCAGATTCTTCATTTTCGCCTACCCAGGGCTTTACCTTTGACATAAGTTCCTCGACGGGTACATTGAACTGGTTGGAATACTTCGTATACAGGTTGTATGACTTCCTTGGAATGGCAATTACAATTGTGTAGGGGCCATAGTCCTTTCGCTGGAAAAGGAAATATGATATCTCAACAATCTCTGCCGGATTAATCCTGTCGGTGGTATGTGAGA
>VGGM01000241.1 GCA_016868515.1 Bacteroidota bacterium
TGATGGAAGGCCTCTTGTAGTCCAGCCTCTTCCGGTAAAGGTATTTGCCATTGTACCCGCCGGAGGAATGAGGGTAAGGCTCTACTGGGAACCGCAAACCGACCCGCTCGAACCATCGGCATTGCCGGCGGAGTACCGGTTGTACACACGCCTGGGCAATAACGGGTTCGATAACGGAATCGCGGTTACCGGAGAGTCAATTGAGATTGATATTGCCGAAGTAAATACAGTATACAGCTTTAAGGTTACTGCGGTGAATGAGGGTGGTGAAAGCTTTGATTCTGAAGTTCTTTCGGTTGGATTCGCAACGGGATCAAAAGGTAACGTGCTTATTGTCAATGCATTTGACCGGGTGTCGGGGCCCGGTTGGTTCGACAGGGACGGAATGGCCGGCGTGGCATGGTGGGCCGACCGGGGTGTACCATGGAACAACGATTTTGTGACCATCGGCAACCAGTATGATTTCGACAGAACATCACCATGGCTCGATGATGACGCCCCCGGATGGGGAGCAACCTGGTCGGAACATGAAGGGAGGGTAATGCCAGGTAATACCTTCAATTACCCATACATTCACGGTATATCAGTTCTCAGGGCCGGTTACTCGTTCTTCTCTGTTTCCGATGAATACTTCAACGTCAATAGTGTTGACCCGGAGCAATTCAGTACAGTTGACATAATCCTGGGTGAGGAGAAATCGACACCCGGTTTTCCCGACCGCACCATCGGCGAATTCCAGATTTACACCCCGCCCTTTATGGAAAGGGTCAGGCAGGTTGCAGGGTCGGGTATCAACATCTTTATGTCGGGGGCCTATACCGGCACCGACACGAAGCTTTCATGTACCGATTCAACGGCAATTAAGTTTGTTTCGTCAATACTGAGGTTTGTTCCTCGTACAAACCTCACCGTTACCAGTGGCAGTTTCCATGCAACCGACGCGGCTTCCGGCAGCTTCTCAGGCCGTTTCTCTTTCAATACCGGCTATTCCACTGATATTTACCAGGTTGAAGCCCCCGACGCTATTGAGCCATCGGGAAAAGGTTCAATAACGGCATTCAGGTACGGACAGAACAATACATCGGCCGGTATTGCATCGCGTGGTGATTACAACAGTGTGGTTTTAGGGTTCCCGTTTGAAACCATAACAGGTGAGGCTGACCGAGATAATCTGATGAAACAGATACTTGATTTTCTTGAAAGGAGACAACCATGAGCAGACTGATTACATGTTTTATACCGGTAAGTGACCGTGAATCGATGGCATCAACCATAGAAGCACTGAGGGCAACCGGGCTGGTATCGAAGATTTATGTTCTTGCCGCCGACGGGCAGGCTCCCGATCTGAAGGGAACAGGGGCCGAGGTACTCACAGTTGACGCTTTGACATCGACTGGTGCAGTAAAGAGAATGGCGGGAATTTCGGAAACTGAGTATACGGTAATCTATACCAAGACATTTCCCCTCGATCCCGGCAGTTTTGCACTTAACCGCATGGTGCAGGTATGCCACGATACCGGTGCTGGAATGGTCTATTCGGGCTATTATGAGAACAAGCAGGGGAAACTATTACCTCATCCTCTGATTGATTACCAGCAGGGCAGCCTTCGTGATGACTTCGGCTTCGGTTCACTGCTCTTCTACCGCACAGAGGCTTTGCGAAAGGCGGCCGGGTCAATCAGTGAGGAGTATCTGTTTGCCGGACTGTATGATCTGAGGCTTAAGGTATCACAGGGTTATCCGGTTATTTATATCCCCGAACTACTCTACACCGAGGTTGAAACCGATACAAGAAAAACGGGAGAGAAACAGTTTGACTATGTCGATCCGCGCAACAGGACTGTTCAGATTGAGATGGAAAAGGCATGCACATCTCACCTCAAAAAGACAGGAGGCTGGCTTAAGCCCGACTTCCGGAGAGTTGACCTGGCCTGCGATAAATTCGATAATGAAGCCTCTGTTATTATTCCCGTAAGGAACAGGATGAAAACCATCTCCGATGCGGTAAGTTCAGTGCTCAGTCAAAAGACCATGTGCAGGTTCAACCTGATTGTGGTGGACAACCATTCTACAGATGGAACGACTGATATACTGAAGCAGTTCGCTGCAACCGACAGCCGCCTGATACATCATATACCGGAAAGAACCGATCTGGGAATTGGCGGATGCTGGAACGAAGGGGTATTTCATGAAAATTGCGGCAGGTTTGCCATTCAGCTCGACAGTGATGATATTTACATTGACAACACGGTTATTCAGAAGATAGTCGATGCCTTTTATGAACAGAACTGCGCAATGGTGGTAGGTTCGTACCGTATGGTTAACTTTAACCTTGAGGAGATACCTCCCGGTATTATAGATCACCGCGAATGGACTCCTGATAATGGTCGTAATAATGCCCTGAGAATCAATGGACTAGGTGCTCCCAGGGCGTTCTTTACACCAGTGCTCAGGAAGATAAGAATACCCAATGTGAGCTATGGCGAAGATTATGCCGTTGGTCTTGCCATCAGCCGCAGGTACCAGATAGGCCGCATTTATGAGCCGCTTTATCTTTGCCGCAGGTGGGAAGATAACAGCGATGCCGAACTCGATATCGCGAAAATGAATGCTCATAATTTTTACAAGGACAGGATAAGGACAATTGAGCTGATGGCGAGGATAAGGATGAATGAGGGGGGGGAAGTGGCATAGTGGCGTAATGGCGTAGTGGCGTAGTGGCGTAGTGGACTAGTGACGTAATGGCGTAGTGACGTAAAGGGCATAAAGGGCATATATGGGTGTTGGGGGTAAAAAGAATATAATGTTAAGATGGATACGGCGGGGAAGACGGAGATATTATTCAATGAGCAGCTGAGGGATTGGGAACTGGCTGGCATAAACTATGGTATGCTGCGCTCGGTTAAGACACGTGTACTGAGTTTTGGAGGGTACAGGGTATTGGTACAGTTCAATCCCGGGCGAATAAGGTCATCCGCAGCGAAGGTCGATGCAAAATCAATTGAAGATCGCCCATGTTTTCTTTGCGAAAAGAACCGGCCTGCTGAACAGAGAGGCGTTGTTACAGATTTCGGGCTTACCATACTGGTAAATCCGTTTCCAATTTTTAACCGCCATCTCACAATCGTTTCAGGTGACCATATACCACAGGTTATCTCCGGCCATTTTACAGAAATGCTTTCACTTGCAAGGACTCTGAAAAACTATGTGATATTTTATAATGGTCCGAAATGCGGTGCTTCGGCCCCCGATCATTTTCATTTTCAGGCGGGTAACCTGGGTTTTCTTCCGGTTGAGGAGGATTTTGAGTTGAAAGCATCTGTTAAACTGTTAACAGTATGGGCCGGTACCCAAATATGGATGTGGAGAGATTATGGCAGGGCGATTGCGACACTCAGGGGCAGGGATCCGGAGAGTCTGCATACGGTGTTCGGGTCATTTTACGCGAGAATGAAGATGCTCAGAAATGATAAACCTGAGCCTATGATGAATATTCTTGCATATGAATCGGGGAACGATTATGTTGTACATCTAATTCCCCGCAGGCTTCACCGGCCATCGCAGTTTTTTGCCGATGGCGATGGTCAGGTACTTCTCAGTCCGGCATCGGTCGATCTGGGAGGGGTTCTGATTACCCCCCGTGAGGAGGATTTCATGAAGCTTACGACTGAATTGGCAGGGGATATCTTCTCACAGGTTTGTCTGAGTGAAGATCAGCTGGAGAAACTGTTTGATGAATTTGTTTAATGGCTA
>VGGM01000242.1 GCA_016868515.1 Bacteroidota bacterium
TTCGGCACAAGCCATGGCCAGGGCGCGGCCAATTCCCGATGAAGCTCCCGTTATCCAGAAAACCTTACCTTCAAAATCCATAAGCAGGGAGATTAGAGAGATTTTACCATTTTCATCAGTTCCGTGTGGTCATCCCTGAGTTGCAAGAATGTTTTATTGCGGGAACCAATAAATCTCCTTATCCTGAAGCCCTCCGTGATCCGCCTGAAGAGCAGCGACCAGTTCCAGGCGAGCAGTCCGGACAGGGGTATGGAGAGAAAGACAATCAAGGCGATCCACCATGGTTTGAGGAGCAGAAATGACAATAGAGCGTAAAGAGGCATGAAAATAAATGCCAGCAGAAGCGATACCACATACCTTACGGTACTGCGGAACTGTGCATCAGCTATCTTTTTCAGTGGGAATTTGGGTACCTCAATGAAAATGTAGTTGAATGCCATGCCATACAGAAACAGCGGTATTGTGGAGAGCAGGAGCAACGATCCCATGATCAGGGACAGAAGCCCGTGCCTTTTCTTCTCAAGGTATCTGTAGCCTATCTTAAGTTCAATGGCCTTTTCCCTTACGGAGCGGCTCTTGTCGCATATTGCGCGGTATAGTTGAGGATTGCTGTCTGAGAGACGGTTAAGAATATCAATCAGTACCCTGTCTCTGAATAATTTCGGGAATCTGACCCTGTCGCTGTAGCGGCCGTTAACCAGAACCCTTAGTTCATTGAGAGCCTCGTAGTTTTCCTCACTCTCTATGTGAACCATTAGTCTTTTCATCCTTTCCGAGAGGGCTTCGCGCAGGTCGTTCATAGCCTTTGGCTGGCTTTCGAGGTAGGTTTCCCTGAACTGCGAAACTTCAACCGGTTTTCCGTACACCACCGTGAGTACCTGTCTGAACCTGTAGAAATGAGTATACTCAAGTCCTACAGGTATGATCTTTAAGTTCAGTGAGAAATTATTGACTTCCTCGGCACTGAAAGCAATACGGCATATACCCTTCTTAAGTTGCCGCAGTCTTCGTTCTTCGGCATGGTTTCCCTCAGGCAGTATACCCAGTCCGTTTTTGTTCTTAAGCACATCAACCGTCTTAAGGAACACTTCATCGTTAAGCTTAAGTGTCTCAAAGCCATCTCTCATACGGTATACCGGAAGCATTTTAAAATAGTAGAGAAGCTTTGCAATTGCTTTTTTCCTGAAGATGTCAGATCGGGCAAGGAACACCGGTTGTCCTTTCGTTGTGCACAGAACAGCAAGAGCGTCCATAAGGGCGTTCTGGTGATTGGGCGCGAAAATATTGACGGAATCAGGATCGATATTGTCTCTTCCAAGGACAATTACTCTTCTGTAGTAGACGTAGTTATGCCAGAAGGTGACAAGGGCTTTCAGAATGGAGTAACCGAATGAGTATTTTTCAATATTATGACGTGCCATAATTCCAGTTCGTGTTCAGACTGCGGTTTTTTCCCTTAATGGAATGAAAGAAAGTGTTCCGGCCAGTGAGAGGCCCGAGAGGATGTGCCAGATACCCCACCACGCTGCGATAAAAGCCATTCCACCCAACTCGAGATCGGCCGGAAATATCTTCGGATTGAAAAGCAGAACCAGTGCCAGACCTGAGTTCTGTATTCCGGTCTCGATTGTAATTGCTCTTCTGTCAGCTTTTGATCGACGGGTAAGGGTTGCAATCGAGAACCCGGTAAGGAACGCAAGAGAGTTATGAATAAGTACAATTATGAAGATAAATTTGATATACTGAAGGAAGAAGTCGTAGTTCTTCCTGAAGAGTATGAATACCATGCCCAGGAAAAGAATAATTGACAAAATCTGCATGGGTTTAATAAGTTTGCCTGTAGTAAGGGGGAATTTGTAGTTGAAGCTCATTCCCAGAATCAATGGAATTCCCAGAAGTATAAGTACGGCCTTGAACATCTCAACAGGGTCAATCTCAAGTGGTCTTACCAGTGATGCAGCATCGGCTGCCAGTATTTTTGTGAACCAGTTTCCATATACGGCAAAGTTGAGCGGTGTGAGCACAACTGCCACCATTGTTGCAATGGCGGTTAAGCTGACAGAGAGAGCGGCATTGCCTTTTGACAAGGATGTCATGAAGTTTGAAATGTTTCCTCCGGGGCAGGCAGCTACCAGAATCATTCCCAGTCCCACGGTTGGTGTGATATAATCTCTGAATGCCACCACTACCAGAAATGTCAATGCCGGAAGAAGAACGAATTGTGACAGAAATCCGACAACTACCGACCCCGGTTTGCGGAATACGTCAACGAAGTTTTTTGTCTTGATGCCAAGAGCCACTCCGAACATAATAAAGGCTATCGTAATGTTCAGAATGAAAAGGCCATCCTGTGAGAACCTGAGATCCACAGTATCAATCATTTGGAGTTGTTCAAGCATATTGTCAGGTATTGGTTTTGTTAACTGGAATTATGAACATGGACGGGAAGATATGAAAAAGAATTATTTCCCTTTCAGGGGTTCAGAAAATTGTTACAATGAGCCCGGTGAATTAAGTATTTATACCACCGGTCAGCGAACCTTCATATCGTCGAAAAGGTTGTCAATATCTCTTCTTTCACGCTTGGTAGGCCTTCCAGCCCCCCTGTCGCGTCTGCCAAATGATGCTGATGCCCTGGCAGTCAGTAATTTGTTCTTTTCATCTTCAGGGGTAATATCTTCAAGGTACCCTGCAACGTATTTTGCCGCCAGCCTGTTTTCAGTAATTGCCAGAACCCTGTAGGAGTAGATTACCGGCATTCTTTTTATTACTATTGTATCGCCACGATTAACGGTTCGAGATGGTTTCACGGGCTGCCCGGCAACTGTAATCCGGCCATTTCTGCATGCATCTGTAGCCGACGACCTTGTTTTGAAGAGCCTTACGGCCCACAGGTATTTATCAATCCTTGTTTCCCCGGTCTGGCTCATCAGGTGTGGATATTTTTCCGAGGCTGTTGTATTTTGTCATCGTCAGCTCAGTCCCAATGGTGCCGAACGATTTGATCATTTCAGTAACGATTTCAATTCCCGGTGCCAGTATCTCCTTTTCGGCAGGTGTTATTTTCCCCAGCACATAACCCGACTGGCTTCCCGGGTTGAAGGAATTTCCGATCCCTATCCTTATTCTGGCATATGAGTCAGACCCCAGCACCGAAGAGATATGTGAGAGTCCATTATGTCCACCGGGGCTTCCACCCGCCCTCATTCTGAAACTGCCGAGCGGCAGCGCCACGTCGTCGACTATTACCAGAAGGTTTTCCATAGGAATGTTCTCCTTTTTCATCCAGTAAGAGACGGCATTTCCGCTAAGGTTCATGTAAGTGGAAGGTTTCAGCAGGATGAATGTTCGGGATCTGAACCGGAAGGTTGTCAGGAGTCCATACCTCATATCGGCAAAGACAGCATTGGAAGCCGAGGCAAGTGCATCCAATGCCATAAATCCCATATTGTGACGGGTATCCTTGTACTCCTCACCTATATTCCCCAAACCGGCAATGAGATATTTCACCCTGTCGCAGTTGTGGTTTCAAAAAAGAGGTTTCTATTCAGCGGGAGTCTCTGCCTCGGCAGTTTCCGCTCCTTCTTCAGCGGCATCGGTTTTCTGTGCCACGCGCGATGTTGCAACTGACAATACAAGGGCCTTCCTGGAATCGAGCAGTTCAATTCCCGGATATTTCAGATCACCTGCCTTGATTGACTGACCAATTTGCAGTTCCGAAATATCGACAATCAGCTTCTCAGGTATTTCG
>VGGM01000243.1 GCA_016868515.1 Bacteroidota bacterium
ATCAGACCTGTGCAAATATTGATGGCATCAATTCCTGAAATCACTTTTTCTGTACCCGGCACAGGGGCAAAGTTATTGCTCTCTGCTATCACGGCTCCTATGATTCCGTCCTTGGCTTCATTGGGAATTGCCTTGACGAGGAGGTGTGAGAGAATTACCGGAATGCCGAGTCTTCTGACCCTGTTGGCCTGCACCGGGAAACCTCCCTCATTCGGCATCGCTTCAACTATTGCCTTCACATTCGCACCGGCCTGCATAAGCTGGTAGGAGGTGAGATAACCAATATTCCCTGCACCAACGGTCAATATGTTTTTGCCCAGAAGGGTGAACTCCTGGTTCATCATTTTCTGTACAACGGCTGCTGTGTATACACCAGGCAGATCGTCGTTCTCGAAAGCCGGCATGAAGGGTACGGCTCCGGTGGCAACAATCAGCGACTCGCAGTCTACGAAAAATACCTCTTCAGTCAGGGTGTTCTTAACTGCAAGCCTTTTGCCTTCAAGCAGGTCCCATACCACTGAATTCAGCATTATTCCTTCATGTGAGTCACCGGCCAGCGTTTTTGCTATGTCGAAACCCCTCATACCACCAAACTTCTGCTCCTTCTCGAAAAAGAAGAACTGGTGTGTCTGCATCAGAAACTGTCCACCTATCTGGTCATTATTGTCAATTACGATATTATTGATGCAGTGCTGGTTGAGGACCTCGCGGGCTGCAAGGCCGGCTGGTCCTGCACCGATTATTGCAACCGTGGTCTTGTATACTTTGAAGGGGGGATAGTTATCAAAAGGAATAACATTTGGCTCATAATCCCTGGGGATTTCGGCCACCTCACTCACCCCGTCAACCCTCGTAATGCATATTCGCCTTATGATGCCATCGACCAGCATTTCGCAGGCTCCGCACTTTCCAATGCCACACTCCAGGCTCCTTTTCCTTGACCTGAGGCTGTGAGAGTGGACAGGGAAACCTGCCTGGTGAAGCGCAGCAGCTATCGTAAATCCCTTCTCGCCGGCTACCGGAATACCATTATATATGAAGGTTGTCTTTTCTGCTGCCGGAATCTCAAGTATCGGGTGGATTTCTATCTTCTTCATATGTGAATTATTGGCAATTGTCTGGATAGTTGACAATGCAAAAAAAAGCAGGAAAGCTCAGGGTGTATATGACTATTGTCACAACAAAATGATGATTTAGAGCAGCAATTTGATATTTTTGAAGAAATTTATCAAACCGTGCAACCATTGATTCTGGCGGTTTGTCATCAAGATGTCATGGGAAAATGTTGAGCGACCGGGAAATAATTGAAGGGTGCCTGAAGCACAGCAGGAAAGCACAGCAACTACTCTATGATAAATACTCACGCTTTTTGCTGGGTATCTGCCTCAGGTACGCATCTGACAGGGCCGAGGCGGAAGATATACTGCAGGATGTTTTTGTGAGGGTGTTCTTTAACATTGATGAGTATTCCGGTACAGGCTCATTTGCCGGCTGGCTGAGAAAAGTTGCAGTCAATACTGCAATCACTAACTACCACCGCACGATGAAACACCGGTATCACGTCGATATCGACGAATACAAGAGTATGGAAACAGGCTCGGTAAGTTTTGAGGAAGACCTGTTTTCAGCCGATGAACTTGGCAGGGTTCTTAACGAACTGCCTCCGGGATACAAAATGGTCTTTAACCTCTACGCGATTGAGGGATACAAGCACAGGGAGATTGCAGAGATGATGAAAATCGATGTAAATACCTCCAAATCGCAGTATAGCAGGGCCAGGGCAATGCTGAGGGAGAAACTGTCACACCTGAGGGACCTTCGGAAATCCTATCAGGCAGACAGCAACAATGAAGATGGAGAGTAGAATATACATATTATAAACAGTTGGAAAGGAAAGGTAAATACAGCGATGTTGATGATCTTTTCAGGAACAGGTTCTCCGGATATGAGCCTGTTCCGGGCCCCGGCCTGAAGGCCCGGCTTATGAAGAAGGTAGCGGTAAAGGAGTTTTTCAGTTTCTATCCTGCCCGTTTCAACGTCTATTACCTGGCAGTTGCAGCAGCAGTAACAGGAGCGGTACTTCTTGTCACACTGGGTGGCGGTAGTGGTAAATCACTTCCCGAAACAATGAAGATCCCTGGCGATTCGGTAGCAGCCATTATGCAACCCATAACCGACACCGCCTCAATGACACATTCCCCTGGGGTAGCTCCTGTAACCGGCAAAACACCGGCTTTCACGACCGGTAACCGGCCATCTGATTCACATAAGGAATCCCAACCCGTTATTTTTTCAGCAGATGAGGTTGACCGGAAAACTGTTAAGTCTGACGCAGTTTCAGTTACTGTTGATCCAATTCGTGAGGTGGCAAACCCGGTCAGGGGAGATACAACGCTGCAAAAGACTGCCGTAAGCTCATTTAAAATGTCGGTTTCTTCAGGTTGCGCTCCTCTTGTTGTTGAATTAACCAGTACATCAGGGAATGCTCATTCCCTGCAATGGTCATCGGGTGATGGCCGTCACAGTGATGGTAAGTCCCTCACGTGGGTGTTCAACCAGCCAGGAAGCTATACAGTTTCTCTCAAAGCCATTGGTTACGACGGAAGTGAGGATAATGCATCGGCCATGATTGTTGTACATCCCTCTCCTGTTGCAAAATTCGATGTTTCACCTGCCAACAGGGAGGTTTCAGACCGGGATATCATGCTGTTCAATTATTCGGCCGGTTTCCTTACCGCGGCGTGGGATTTTGGTGATGGCGGGAAATCACACCTCAGAGATCCTTTACACAGCTATAAGGCATCGGGTAAGTTCAGGATTACCCTTAAGGTTTCAAATGAATATGGATGCTTTGACACACTGTCAAAGGTGTACAGCACAGCACCGGGCATATACAGGATAGATTTCCCCAATGCCTTCATACCCAATAATAACGGACCCACCGGGGGGTACTATTCCCTGCGCAGCGATGAGGCTGCCTATGTCTTCCACCCCGAGTACGAAGGGGTTACCGATTATCATCTTGTAGTATACAGTCGCACCGGCGTAATGCTCTTTGAAAGCCGCGATCTTAATATCGGCTGGGACGGCTATTACAAGGGGCAGTTATGCGAACCCGGAGTGTATGTATACCGTGCACGGGGAAGATATGCCAACGGAGAACAATACCAGAAATCTGGTGACGTAACAATCCTGAGGTTCCGCTGAATCCATTCGTCAAAATATATTGTGGTTTAGTGTAAGAAAGGTGCCATTTAATTGAAAATATGGCCTCAAAATCATCACACATGCTAAAAATCACAGGGTGAGTGTACGACTTTGGAATCATTTAACTATTTTCGCTAATGATAAAACCTAGACCGACCCGTTTTGCCGATTAGGATCAAACATATTTTGGTTGTACTTATTCTGGTGAGTATTAGAAGCAACGGGCAGAACCCCACCTTTTCCCAGTTCTATGCCAATTCACTCTACCTGTCCCCTTCCTTCGCCGGGTCAACCGAGGATTTCAGGTTTGCCATCAACTACAGGAATCAGTGGCCGGCATTACCCGGTGTGTTTCATACATACAGTATCTCTTTCGACCGGTATATGCCAAACTTCAGCTCGGGTATAGGTGTTCTTGCAACATACGATGTTGCAGGATCGGGCGACCTCAGCACAACCAACATCGGGATTCTCTATTCCTATGATTTCAGAATCACAAATGATTGGCATATACGTCCGGGAGTCCAGTTCAAGTTCCACT
>VGGM01000244.1 GCA_016868515.1 Bacteroidota bacterium
TGTATCTTTCCTCACCGGCATATGCCTTCATAGAGAGGACAACCGGCTTCCCGGTTGCATCATATAATGAATCACTGCTCTCGGTTGTGAAATAGAGGTCGTTGGTCTGTACTCCCTTGTTGTCGGCAGTAAAGAACTTTAGTCCGAATACAGTTGAGTCGCCATCGAATAGTATAAGTTCTTCCCCGCTGTGTGTCCTGAAATCTTTAAGATTGACAGAATAGACTTTTCCGCCCCGGGTTGAGAACCTTACTTTCATTAGCTGGTTTTCAACTGTAACAAACCGGTTTTCCCCTTCTGCTGATCCTGCAAAGGCGCCGTACCTCAGAGGGTCATCGGGCACAGCTGCAGCCTGCACCGGGGTAGCTGCAGTGATTTTTGCAACTGATGCAGTATCGGTTTGCTGTGCAGTTGAAATATTCAGTAATGAGTTTACCCTGTTAAGTCTTTCAGCCGCATCGGGGTTATTTGGCTTAAACTTCAGGGCCTTCATGTACTCAAGGCGGGCCTCTTCGGTCTTGCCTGCCTGAAAGAGAGAGTCGCCCTTTTCAATTGTCTGATTGTATGTTTTAGAAAGCCTGTTGCTGTTATAAATACTGAATCCAACGAAGAGGGCAAAGATCAGGACTAATCCTGTAATTGTATTTCTATCCATTATTTTTTCTTTTTCACTGTTTTCGTCTTACTGCAGCATGCCTTCACAAAAGCGACGAACAAAGGGTGCGGACTTACGACTGTGCTGCTGTATTCGGGATGAAACTGAACACCCACGAACCATTTGTGTGATGGTATTTCTATAATCTCAACCAGTCCCGATTCAGGATTAAGACCTGCCGGAATCATTCCGGCCGAGTTGTATTCGTTAAGATACTTATTGTTGAATTCATACCTGTGCCGGTGTCTTTCAACAGTTTCTGTTGTCTTGTATGCCTCGTATGAGAGGGTGTTTTCCCTGATTATGCACTTATAACCTCCGAGGCGCATGGTACCACCCTTGTCGATTATTCGCTTTTGTTCCTCCATCAGGTCGATGACAGGGTGTTTCGTTTTCTGATTCATCTCGGTTGAGTGAGCGCCCTGTAAGCCGAGCACATTGCGGGCAAACTCGATTACAGCGCACTGCATTCCAAGACAAATACCGAAAAAAGGGATATTGTTTTCCCTGGCATATCTTACTGCGGTAACCTTTCCTTCGATACCACGTGACCCGAAACCGGGAGCCACCACAATTCCATCGAGCGATGCAAGCTTCTCGAGGTGGTTTTCATCGTTAAGCTCTTCGGAATGGATATATTCAAGGTTAACGTGACACTCGTTTTCTGCACCGGCATGAATAAACGACTCAGCGATAGACTTATATGCATCGGCAAGCTCAACATATTTTCCGACAAGGCCAATATTTACTGAACAGCGCGGGTTCTTCAGCCTGGAAAGAAACTCTTTCCATTTTTTTAGTTCAGGAGCCCCGTTAGTTTGCAGTTTGAGCTTTTTAAGTACCACAACATCAAGCTTTTCCTCAAGCATTTTGACCGGCACTTCATAGATTGTTGAAACGTCAATTGACTCAATCACCGAACTTTCGTGGACATTACAGAACAGCGCGACTTTTCTGCGCAATTCGTCATTAAGGCTGTGCTCGGTTCTCAGCACGAGCACATCGGGCTGGATACCATTCTCCAGAAGCACCTTCACCGAATGCTGGGTTGGCTTTGTTTTAAGTTCGCCCGATGCAGCGAGGTAAGGGACGAGAGTGAGGTGAATAACAAGGCAGTCCTCATCAGCCATCTCCCATTTGAGCTGCCTTACTGATTCGATATATGGCAGCGATTCAATGTCGCCCACGGTTCCGCCAATTTCAGTAATGACAATATCGTACTTATTGCCCAGGCTGACACATTTTATCCTTCGCTTGATTTCGTCGGTGATATGCGGGATTACCTGAACGGTTTTACCGAGGTAATCGCCTCTTCTTTCCTTATTGATCACCGACTGGTAAATCTTTCCGGTTGTAACATTATTTGCCTGACTTGTAGGAATATTGAGGAACCTCTCGTAGTGCCCCAGGTCGAGGTCGGTTTCCGCTCCGTCGAGAGTTACGTAGCACTCGCCGTGTTCATAGGGATTGAGTGTACCCGGATCGACGTTGATATAGGGATCGAGCTTTTGAATTGTTACAGAAAAGCCCCTTGCCTGCAGTAGTTTCGCAAGTGATGCTGAAATGATACCCTTGCCGAGGGAAGAGGTAACACCGCCAGTAACAAAAACATATTTTACCTTACTCAAGACTTAATATTTAATTGATAAATTAATATGGTATCACCTGGTAATTACTCGTCAAGCCCGGTGAGGTCAATCATTTTAACCTTCTCCTCAAGTATCCGTATTGTTTTGCGGGCATTATCAATTTTCTCCCTCACTTCCGATATCATTGATTCGGCGGTCTTCGATTTGGCGAAGAATCCTATATTGTTCTCCCACAAGGTTATATCGTTTTCAAGCTGCCTGATGCGGGTGTAGAATTTTTCCCTCTCGGTGGAGATTTTCCTTGCCATTCTGGGGTTACTCCTGACATTATCAAGCTTGTTGCGGTACCTGAGAATGTTTTTATCTTCGTCATCGAGTTTCAGCCTGTCGAACTGCCTGTTCAGGGCACTCTTGTATTTTTTGCTGATCTCCTCCTTCACATTGAAAGGGACAAAACCAATCTCGGCCCATCGCCGCTGTATATCCTTAAGCTTTTCGAATGCCTCTTTTACGTCAAGGCTTTCGTCAAACTTTTCAAGCTCATCGATAATGGCATTTTTGGCTTTCAGGTTATCCTCGTAAGATGTATCAACGGTTGAGAAGTGGGCTGCCTTTCTTTCAAAGAAGGCATCGCATGCCTTCCTGAATCTCTTCCATATCTTCTCTGAATGCTTTCTTGGAACCGGGCCAGCCTCCTTCCACTCCTTCTGAAGTCGTATAAGTGCATCCGTAGTTGTTTTCCACTCGGTGCTCTCCAAAAATGACTCGGCCTGAATACAGAGTTCGGTTTTCTTCTGGAGGTTATCCTGCTGAATCTCCTTATTATCTGAATAGAAGGTCCTTTTCTTCTCGAAGAAGGCATCACAGGCCTCCCTGAACCTCTGGTATATCCTGTTGTTGTGTTTCTTGGGTGCAAAGCCAATTGTCCTCCATAATTTCTGAAGTCTGACAATTTCATCGCTTTTGCCGTCGAAGTCACGGAAAGACTTTACCTCTTCAAGATTGATCTCCTCAACCTTTTCGCATATTGCTATTTTCGCTTCAAGGTTCCTGCGCTGCTCCTCCTTCTGACTTTCAAAATACTCATGGTGCCTTCTGTTTATCTTGGCAGTTGCCTCTTTGAAACGCTCCCATACCTCGTTCTTTGATTCATGAGGAACCGGGCCTATTTCCCTCCACTGATTATGGTATTCCTGGAGTATTCTGAAAGCGCTTATTGCGCTGGGTTCAAGCAACAGTTCCTCGGTTTTCTCGCAGAGAACTATTTTTGTCTCAAGGTTCTTCCTGAGATCGAGGTCCCGAAGCTCCTTGTTTATTTTAATATAATCGTAGAATATTTCAACATTGTGATGGTAGTTCTCCCAAAGGTCTTTCAACGCAGTCTGGGGAACCACACCAATTGAGTGCCACTCATTCTGAAGAGCCCTGAATTCCTGAAATGTCTTATTGATTGACTCCTCCCTGTTGACAAGATCCTTTATCTTCTCAATAATCTCATAT
>VGGM01000245.1 GCA_016868515.1 Bacteroidota bacterium
CCCTGGTGTGGGGTAACAAGCTCAGGAAGCTCGAGTACTCACTTGCCAGGGCAAAGGAGTTAAAAGCCGATACCATAATTACATGCGGTGCAGTACAGTCGAATCACGCCAGAACAACAGCAATGGTGGCCCGGCGAATCGGATTGAAATGCGTTCTGGTACTAAATGGTGAGGAACCTGCAGAACCAAGACGTAATTACCTGATAAGCAGGCTTATGGGCGTAGAGATCAGGCTCGTGCCAACACGTTCCGACAGGGAACCGGGAATGAACAGGGCTGCTGAAGAGGTGCGCGCCGGTGGGGGTAAGCCCTTTATTATCCCCCTCGGTGCATCGGATGAAATTGGAACCCCGGGTTTTGTCAACGCCATGTTTGAGATTAAATCGCAGCAGGAGAGCATGGGACTGCGATTCAGTCACATTGTGGTCTCAACCTCTTCGGGAGGAACCCAGGGAGGGCTTGAGGCCGGGAAAAGGATTGCCGGCATGCATGATATCAAAATAATAGGCATCAGCGCTGATGACTCTTCAGAAGAAATAATAATCAGGGCCCTCTCGGCTGCCAATCCCATAATGGAATACACCGGTCTTGCTCCTATAGCAGCCGGTGAGCTAACCGTTGAAGATGGCTATACAGGCCCTGGCTACGGAATTCCGACACCTGAATCGGACAGGGCGGCCGGTCTCTTCCTTGAACACGAAGGCATTTTGCTTGACTCCACCTACACAGGGAAAGCGGCAGCGGGGCTTATCGGCCTTATTGAGAGCGGCAGGTTCAAAAAGAACGACAGGGTTCTTTTCTGGCATACCGGGGGGCTGGTGAATCTCTTTTAGGGTTCGGGTTGCTGGTTGCTGTTTTTTACAGGATGCCGGATGTCGGCTACTGGATAAATAATTCAGATTTATGGAAATAAGAAAGGTTGAGACAGAGAAGGCACCAATGCCGGCAGGGCACTATTCGCAGGCAGTTGTAGCCGGGGGTTTTGTGTTTATCTCGGGACAGTTACCGATTGTCCCCGGAACAGGATTAAAAATAACCGGAACCATTGAAGACCAGGCATTGCAGGTTTTCCGGAACATTGAGGCCATTGCTGTGGCTGCCGGCAGCTCTGCCGACAGAATAGTGAAGATGACGATCTATGTCTCCGCAATTGATTTCTGGCCGGCAGTTAATACGGTATTTACAGATTTTTTCGGCGACCATCGTCCGGCACGGGTTGTTGTTCCGGTCAATGAACTGCACTATGGTTTCGGCATTGAGGCAGATGCGACTGCAGTAACCGGTTAACCCCGAAATAAGTCAGAGTGAAATACGGTAAAAAAACAGAAACCGGCTGCTGCCGTTTACTTCACCGGTTACGTAATCTGGTAAGGCATCTCTGACAATTGTTCCAGGCAATACCCTGACAAAATAATCTCCCTTAACTCCATTTGGGTAACCGATGCCAAATCCATATTTTCTGAATTCGGTGGTACTTGTACGAATTATACCGGCTTCAGTCTTCCCGTCTGTGATGCTGCCGAACACATGAAGGGGTATTCCGATGGTCTCATCCATCATGTCACCAAGGTATCTGATTCCTGCATAAAAGTGATTGTTACGGGTCACAAAAAGTGAATAGAAGCAACTATATTTATCCTGGAGCTGGCCTGATTCCAGCAGGCTAATTTCTTCAGATGTACCAACTATTTTATGTTTGAATCCCAGATCGAAGACTTTCCTAATCCCTGACGTTGTAATTGAATAAACAGCATCTTCCCAGATCGGGATATAATAGACCCCTTCCTCCTCACCTTTTGAAAAAAACCCCGGAAGAGCAGATATTACTCCTGAGTATTTGGGATCAATATAATGGTAACCAGAGATCTGAACACCTGTAGAGTCGGTTATAAGAACCTGGTATTCAGAATCATTATTCATCCAGAAGGCATATCTGTCATCTCCAAGATAGGCAAACTCACTTCCACGGTATTCGACCAGTTTTGTCTCATTAAGAAACTGACCGTTGTATGTAAACCTCAGCAAACTGGCTGCCAGAACATCATATAATATTATCTCCTTCCTTTTGCGATCAAGGTCAAATGACAGCTTTGACCTGTGGTATTCACCTGAATTCACAGGTTCTGACGACGATTGGTAAATACCTGATAAATACTTCCCTTCAGAGTTGAATACAGACACAGCAAAAGACTCAGAATAGTCGATTGTAAAAATCAGATCACCGTCAAAGAGCAATTCATTAATTGTTCCGGTTTGTAAGCCTTCTGGTGTTTCCAGCTGTACAATCCTGTAAGACGCAGTATCGGTAAACGAAAAACTTAGCGCCCTCTCATTGAAATCGGGCTGGATGCCTGAAGACTGACAGCAGTTCAAAGTAATCAGTGCCACAGCCAGGCAGAGAACTGTTATGAAAACGAAAGTGCGATTAGCCATAATATGTACCATAATAATGTATGTTTCCACTCTGACGCCAAAGATAGCTTCTTTGAAGTAAACTTCTCTGCAATCATTTAATGCCAATTTGTCAATGAGCTTTTAATGGCAGGTATTTTGTATTATTAACCACCATCAGGAAAAAAACAGAGGAGATGACACGGAAGAAAGTGACAGACGAGAGGCGTAAACAATCTGAAGAACCAGTTAATCAAGGATATAGCAACAGCAAAAGGGACTCTTCAGAGGCTAAGCATAATGATTCACAGGCATCTGTTGAGTCGGCTGACCAGGGCGAAGCCTCTTCCACCGGGTGTGGGGCTGTCACCGAGTCAGCCGGCTCGCCTGAGCTGAAGGAAAAACTGGCAGAGATTCAGGACAGATACCTGAGGCTTTCTGCGGAGTTTGATAACTACAGGAAAAGGACTCTGAGAGAAAAGATGGAACTTACTAAAACTGCATCTGAGTCGGTTCTCCTGAAACTACTGCCGGTACTTGATGATTTTGAGAGGGGCATAAGGATAATGGAAGCGGCAACAGACTGTAATGCGATGAAGGAGGGAATAGATCTTATATATAACAAGTTCAGGAGTTTCCTTGAAATGAGTGGTGTGAAGGAGATTGAGGCAATAAACCAGGTTTTCAATGTTGACCTTCATGACGCCATAACCAAGGTTCCGGCAACCGGGGAACACCTGAAGGGCAAGATTGTTGATGTGGTAGAAAAAGGTTATATGCTGAACGACAAGGTTATAAGGTTCAGTAAGGTTGTTGTGGGTGAGTAAATCGAAAGTACGGGATGGAGAAGCGCGATTACTATGAGGTACTTGGGGTATCGAAGAATGCCTCGAAGGATGATATTAAGAAGGCTTACCGCAAGCAGGCCCTCCGTTACCATCCCGACAAGAACCCGGGCAATAAGGAAGCCGAGGAGAAGTTCAAGGAAGCTGCTGAAGCATACGAAGTGCTGAGCAACGACGAAAAGAAAGCCAGATACGATCGTTACGGCCATGCAGGATTGGGAGGAGCCGGTAACGGCTACCAGGGGGCCGGTATGACAATGGAAGACATTTTCGCTTCATTCGGCGATATATTCGGTGATGCTTTCGGTGGCTTCGGCGGATTTTCAGGCGGACGAAGGGGGGGGCGAAGGGTAAACAAAGGTTCCAACCTGAGAGTAAAGGTAAAACTGAATCTTAAGGAGATATCGGGCGGGGCTGAGAAGAAAATAAAAGTAAGCAAATACATCGCATGTTCCAGTTGTGACGGTTCGGGGGCAGCCGATCAGAACAGTATAACCACCA
>VGGM01000246.1 GCA_016868515.1 Bacteroidota bacterium
CGGATGAAGGAGATGTCTCAACTCGGCGGGGGAATGAATTTCTATGGTGATCTTCCCGATAGTTATAATCTGGTTGTTAACAGCAATCATCCGCTTATTATCAGGCTGTCTGATCAGCTGGAAAACGAGAATTCCGAAAGCCTCAGTGAGATAAGGGCCAGAATATCGGAAGTGAGCGGGCAGGTGCAATTCCTTGAAAAGGATCAGGGTGCCCGCAAACCCGAAGATGTCAGTCAGGCTGAAAAGGATGACCTTGACGAACTTAGGAAACTGCTCTCAGTGGCCGAGGAGGAGCTTTCTTCAAAGCTGCGGGAATGGGGTAATTCCAGCAGTCATGCCACACAACTGGTCGATCTGGCTCTGCTGGCAAACAACATGCTTAAGGGAGAGGAGCTGAGCACCTTTATTAAGCGAAGTGTCGGGCTTCTTTAGAGCAACCGTGCAACTTCAGACTTTACAAACTCAATGGCGGCCTGGGTCGGTTCCTTGTCAAGCGTCATAACGTTTTCGAGAAGGTTCCGGCTAAGGTCGACCCCGGAAGCTGTTTCAGGAAGGACCCCTGCTGCCGTATTGATTATTTTGATGATGTTCGACCTGGCGTTCTTGATCACCTCCCATGATTGCTGGCTCATATAAATCTGCTGTGAGAGGTTGTGTTCAAACTCCGACCTTATGGCGTTCAGAAGGGAGGAGTGAAGCTGTCCGGCGGTCATTCCCTGACGGTTAACCCTGACAAGGAGAGATTCCATACTTATTCTTTCGAGGAACAGAATAATTCTCTCGTACGCCTGTAGGCGTATCGGAACAATGGTCCGGCTGTTTTGCAATACTATCTCCTGTCTTCTGCGGTCCTGTTCGTTTCTTATCATACGGCTGAAAAGCAGCCATGCAGTCAGGAATACCAGAACTGCTGGCAGGATTATTTTAAGAATATCGTAGGCTATTTCCATTGTCGTCAGTTTTACCCGACTAAATTAATCATTTTCAAATTCAATTTTACTTTATACATTTGACGTTTCCCAACAGTTTAACCCGGAAAGTAAACTTAGCGACCATGGAATACTTATCAGACAGAATCAAATCACTCTCTGTATCTCAGACACTTGCAATGTCGCAGAAGAGCCGCGACCTTAAAGAGAAGGGTGTAGACGTAATCAATCTCAGTCTTGGGGAACCCGATTTCTTCACACCTGACGACATAAAGGAGGCTGCGAAAAAAGCCATTGACGACAATTACTCGTTCTATCCGCCAGTACCCGGCTATAACGACCTGCGACAGGCAATTTCCGAAAAATTCAGAGTAGAGAATGGTATCTACTATAGCTGCGACCAGATTATTGTTTCGGCCGGGGGTAAGCATTCCCTGATAAATGTTGTACTGTCGATTGTCAATCCGGGCGATGAGGTCATCCTTCTGGCTCCTTACTGGGTGAGCTATTGGGATCATGTCATTCTGGCTGAAGGCAAACCCGTTGTAATCAGAACGGGCATAGAGAATGATTTCAAGGCCAGTGCAGAGGAGATAGAGGCGGCTATTACACCCAGAACAAGGCTTATCATATTCGAGCAATCCCACCGGTATGGTGTACACCCGTGAAGAGATGGAGAAGATAGCCAGGGTGGTTGAAAGGCACGAAGGGCTCTTTATAATATCAGATGAGATTTACGAGCATATTACATTCACCGGCGAACATGTCAGCATGGCTTCATTTGATGCTATTTACGACCGTGTCATCACTGTCAACGGTGTATCGAAGGGATATGCAATGACCGGCTGGAGGGTAGGTTATATCGGGGCTCCGCTATGGATCGCCAAGGCATGCAATAAGCTTCAGGGGCAGTTTACATCGGGAGTTTGCACAATTGCACAGAGAGCTGCACTTGCTGCCATAAGGTCGAAATCAGGCGACCGCGACCGGATGAGACATGCTTTCCTCAGAAGGCGTGACCTTATCTGCTCCCTCATGTCGGAGGTACCCGGATTAAAGCTGAGAGTGCCCCAGGGGGCTTTCTATATTATGCCCGAGGTAACAAATTATCTGGGGAAGAAGGCTGGTGAAATTGAAATAAAGACCTCTGATGATCTGGCGCTTTATCTGCTTGACAAAGCACATGTTGCAACGGTAGGAGGTACTGCTTTCGGTGCCCCCGAATGTCTGAGAATCTCATATGCCGCAGCCGACGATCACATAAAGGAGGCAGCCTCGAGAATCAAGGCAGCCCTTGCTGAAATCAGGTGAGTTTCCGGGCCGGTTCGGTTCCAGTGGATATTAAACACCCACGCCGGTTATAAATCAATACTTCTCAAATGATATAACCTCACCGGCAGGTTTACGCCTCTTTTGTCTGTACTCCTTTGAAGCGTAGCCCACAGCAACAATAAGTTCAACCCTCTTTCCTGAAGGAATGCCGAGAATCTTTTTAACAAGCTTCTCGTTGAACCATCCCATTATGCAGGAACCAAGGCCTTCTGCACATGCCTGAAGGCTAATGAACCCCGAAGTAATTCCGATATCCATCAGTGAATAGTCCTTGTCCTTTACCGCTGAACCAATTCTTGAAGTAAGATTGGGTTTTTCCCTGACAATTACTATGAACATGGGAGCTTCATAGACAAATGTATTCATCCCCAGTGCCTTTGCCGATGCTGCCTCGGCAATCTGTTTTTTTGTTTCCGGCTCTGATACGACAATGAATTTCCATGGTTGGGCATTACATGCAGAAGGTGCAAGTCGTGCAGCCTCAAGGATTCTTTCTATCTTATCACTCTCAACCGGTTTGTCAGAATAACCCCTGTCACTCTGCCTCGCTTTTATCAGATTCAGCAGTTGCCCGCCATCGGGTAGAAGGTTTATCATATACTGACTAGTAGTTATTGGCCATTATTTCAAAATAGCTTTCAGGATGGAGACATGCCGGACAGTTCTTAAGCGGCTTGGTTCCGAAATGTACATAACCGCATTTACGGCAGTACCAGAATGCTTTGTCATCTCTCATGAACACCTTGTTTCCCATTACGTTCTCCAGTAGTTTCCTGTAACGCTCTTCATGGACTTTTTCAGCTGCTGCAATAGCCTTGAAGGCAGTTGAAATGGTTTTGAACCCTTCCTGTTCAGCCACACGGGCGAATTCAGGGTAGAGATGCTCCCACTCTTCGTTCTCACCTTCGGCTGCGTGAAGAAGGTTGTCGGCGGTGGTAGCCGTTTTACCTGCAGGGTAGGCGGCAGTTATCTCAACCATGCCTCCTTCAAGGAAGCTGAAAAACCTCTTTGCATGCTGTTTTTCCTGAGCAGCAGTTTCCAAAAATATTGCTGCGATTTGTTCATAGCCCTCCTCACGGGCCACCTTGGCAGCAAATTCATAACGGTTAGTTGCCTGTGATTCTCCTGCAAATGCCTTCAGGAGGTTCTGTTCGGTGCGGGTTCCCTTGATACTCTTTTCCATGATTCTTGTGGTGTTTTTAGTAGTATATCCTGTTTGTTATTATTGTTTTGGGGGTTGGTTAAAAGTAACAATTTTTGGTATCTTTATAAACGATTTTATTCATCTCGCATGAAAAAGCGGTATGCCATATATCACCTTCAGATTATTAACCTAAATAGTTGAGAAAATGTCATTTATGATTATCATTCTTGCCCTGTTGCTTGTGCTTGTTGTATTTGCGATTTCGGTATACAACAGGCTTGTAAGGTTAAGGAATAACCGTGAGCAGTCATTTGCCGATATTGATGTAC
>VGGM01000247.1 GCA_016868515.1 Bacteroidota bacterium
ATAAACCGGATTGAAAAGACTTTTCAGCTTGGCATGTACCTGATACTAATTTTTTCACTTGTGGTGTCGTCGATGGCAGACCTTAGCATTGTTTTCAGCATCAGGTATATACATCTTTTTCTGTTTATTCTTTATGCATATTTCGGGTCGATGATTCTGCACCTGCTGCTTTCAGTTATTTTTAAGGTTGATACCGACAATTTCCTTATCACTACAACAGCACTGATCTACTCACCCCCGTTCGTTCCGGTTGTGGCGGCTGCCCTCAGGAACAAGGATGTCATCACCACCGGGCTTACCGTGGGGATTATCGGTTATGTTGTAGGTAATTACCTGGCAGTGCCTCTGGCATATCTGCTCAGGAGTCTCTAAAACAGGTAGTTCAGTCCCATGTAGAATCCCATTCCGCCATCCTGCTCGTTGAACGCCTTACCGAGGTCGATGGCAATAATGAAGTTCTCATTCATCACTATTCTCAAACCACCACCGGCTGTGAAGTGAAGCTTTTCGGCATCGGTGCTGAAGAAATCCTCATATGTCACTCCGTTCGGTATAATAACCGGAGGAGTAAATCCGATCTTCTTCGTTACCATTCCGAAGTCGGCAAATCCGTTAACACCTATATAGAATGCCTGGTTTATGAAATTGAATCTGACGGCCTTCCATCTCAGTTCGGCATTACCATAGACAAAGCCATCACCGATAACCCTGTTCCTGAGGACCCCCCTGAGAGATTTCCCTCCTCCGAGACCTTCAGACGTTGCACCGCGGAGAATTGATACAATTACCTGTGACTGGTAGTATGAGGGTGCATCACCAAACAGGGTCGTCTGATAGCCCAGCCGGTATGCAAAGCTCAGATCATTCGGAACCAGCGTGAAGTATTGCCGGTGTGTAAAGTAGAATTTCCCGAATGTCGCTTCGCTGCCCAGAAAATCAAGTGATGATTCCACACCTGCTTCCGTCCAGAGACCCTTCATGGGGTTAGCCTTGTTGTCGCGTGTGTCGTAGGTAACACCTGCCTTTACGGTATTCACCCATCCGCCGTCAAACTCGTCAGCGCTGATTATTCCCCAGTCGCGGTATAGTTCGTACAGTCCCGGCTGAACATCGTGTGTCGGAAGAAGATCCTCATCCTTGCCCTTGTTCAGCTTTTCTATGTCAACCAGTCCCACCGTGAATTTCTGTATATTGAACCCGGCGTTCCATTTAAGATTATCCCCTGCCAGATTCCCCTGGAAATCGTTCTTGAACCTGAAATACTGCCGCTTGTTTCTGTAAAACATTCTGGTTCTGTATTCGGCTGATTCTGAATCTGACCACTCTCTGTTGAAAACGGCATCGTATCCGTTGAATCCATAGAAGTCATAAGCCTCATCGGTAAGATAGCTGAGATCAACTGTATACTGAATACCCGGAATAAGATGTTCCGAGTCGAACATAAACCGGTTAATACCACTGCCCTTGGTGAATCTCGATACTTCAAAATAGAGCGACTGGTAGTAGTTTGGAAAAATATTACCGTCACCGTAGTTAAACAGGTTTACAAGCCCGCCGTACTGAAATCCGAGGTCAGTGTCGAAAGTAATGGTAGGAAGTACCCCGAAATTCCATCCCGTTTTTGGCTTTGCATCCTGTGCATTAATGCCGGCAGAGAGGCTGATGATTACAAAAAGTGTAAGGATCTTTTTCATAGTCTGTGGTTTTAATTGCGACTAAAGATAATTAAAATCGGAAAATGCAAGCCGGAAGGAGCGAAAATTGCAGATTGCGGGCTTCGCCCTCCGAAGCTTCAGCGTAGGAGGGTTACTGGTTACTGCTCAAAGATTTAATATACTAATTATCAGAGTTATACCTCTGCGAATTCCCGAATACCGAATACCGAATTCCCGAATACCGATTCCCGAATACCCTTATCCATGCCCCACGCTATTTCACCTTATTTATTACCTTTGGCGCTCAATCCTACAGATATGAGCATACTGATTAAGAACATCAGGGGAATTATTCAGGCTGGTGACGATGTCCCACAGTTCAGGGCCGGGGCTGAAATGTCAGTATTAAGTGTGATAGAGAACGGCTGGATACTTACGGAAGATGAAAAGATTGCAGGTTACGGAAGAATGGTTCAAATGCCTTCCGGGGTTACTGCTGATGAGGTTATTGATGCTTCAGGACGTTTCGTCCTCCCGTCATTCTGCGATAGCCACACACATATTGTGTATGCTGGAAGCCGGGAACTGGAATATATGGATAAGATCAGAGGACTTTCTTACGAGGAGATTGCCAGAAGGGGAGGAGGCATACTTAATTCTGCAGAGCTGCTACGTGAAACCTCTGAAGATGAGTTGTACCGGCAGTCGATGGAGCGCATAAATGAGATCATCGGGTTTGGAACCGGAGCGGTGGAGATAAAAAGCGGATATGGTCTTGATACTGAATCGGAACTTAAGATGCTCCGCGTAATCAGGAGAATATCCGAAAGTTCACCGATTGAGGTTAAACCGACATTTCTGGGAGCGCATGCCATACCCGCCGAATACCGGAATAACCGGGAAGGTTATATCGACCTGATAATTAATGAGATGATACCGCGGGTGGCTTCAGAAGATCTGGCCGACTATATTGATGTCTTTTGCGACAAGGGCTTTTTCACTGTTGACGAGACTGAACAGATTCTCATGGCAGGAATCAAATATGGGCTCCGGCCAAAGCTCCACGCGAATGAGCTAGGCTTCTCGGGTGGCATTCAGACCGGAGTAAAGTACAATGCCCTCTCAGTCGATCATCTTGAATTTACCGGTGATGATGAGATTGAAGCCCTGCTTGGTTCCGATACCATGCCTACGCTTCTTCCGGGGGCTGCTTTCTTTTTGGGAATGACAGACCCTCCCGTCCGCAAAATGATCAATGCAGGCCTGCCGGTTGCCCTGGCTTCTGACTACAACCCGGGCTCCTCACCACAGGGTAATATGAAACTGATAATGTCGTTCGGATGCATTAAACTGAGAATGCTTCCTGCCGAGGTAATCAATGCAGTTACCATCAATTCAGCTTATGCAATGGGTATCTCAGATACTCACGGCTCAATAACCAGGGGTAAGGTGGCAAATCTTATTATCACAAAAGAGATACCTTCTTATGAGTTCCTTCCCTATGCATACGGAAGTAATCTGGTTGAGAGGGTGGTTTTGAAGGGTGAAGTGAGCTAAAGTGAGCTAAAGTGAACTAGAGTTAAAGAGTTAATGGGTTATGGAGTTGGTTGTTAAAATAATTCTATCGGATGGATAATAAGGAGTTTGCACGAAAGCTGGAGGAGAGGACGAGAAAGCTGGCTATATCAATAATCAAGCTTTCCGGATCACTTCCCAATTCTCCGGAGGGTAAAGTGATAAGGAATCAGTTGACGAAAGCTGGCAGCAGTATAGGAGCAAACTACAGGGAAGCCAACCGTTCAAGAAGCAGACCCGACTTTGTTAACAGGATGAAGATCTGCGAGTCGGAAACAAGTGAGGCAATATATTGGATGATGATTATCGGTGAACTGGAATGGGTATCTTCAGAAATTAGCCAACAGGTAATTGACGAACTAAATGAACTCATCGCTATATTTGCCCAGACCGGAAAAACAATCAGGGAATCCGGCAGGTAAATTCAGCCTTTTGTCCCTTTTTACCTGAAACTGGAACTTTATGAACTCTATGAACTTTATGAACTCTATGAACTTTAT
>VGGM01000248.1 GCA_016868515.1 Bacteroidota bacterium
AACATTCCTTCCGGGCCGGTTTATTCTCCTTGAATAGCTTAACTGCATCTGCTGGCCCTTTGTGAGTACCCTTGTCAGATGGAGGGATGGAAAGAGACTGAACTTCCTGTAAGCAAACTCCTCCCCCATGGTAATCTGATCAATCAACCTGTCTGTATACTCACCTCTTAACCCAGTCTGATAGTTAAACTTTCCTGCAGTTGATGACCAGGTTGTATAAACACTCAGCACATCCATGCTGTATGTAAACTCATTACTGTATACGGGGTCGGTAACCCATACACCTGCAACATTATCATAATTCGTGAAGTCGTTGCTGTTATTCTCTGTCAGACCTGAGTACTGTAGCCCGAGCTCGAGCTTCGACTTGTCGCCAACCGGTCTGGTATAGTCCGATTTAACCCTCATATCGGTAATATCGAGCCCGAGTACCGACTTGCGGAGGTCATGGTCTCCCGAAGGAATCTTCCATGAATTATCAGTAACCACCTCATCGAGAGACTGGATTATATCACCATTCAAACCACCCGCAAAAAGGTTGAATGACAACTTCTCACCCTTTCTTTTGAAGTTGTGGCTGAAATTAACGATCGGACTGTAGAAAAGACCATCAAGTGTAATATCATTCTTATGCAGGTAATAGACCTCCGACGGGTCTCCGGAAAAGTCTCTTGATATACGGGTTGATAATCCTACCGATTGCCTTATCGGGCCGAAACGGCCTGAAATGGTCAGGGTGTTCCTGTCGCTGAGGGTTATGTCTGTCCCTATGTTGTAATTGAGGGTTCTGACATTTACATCCTGAAATACATAGGAGTCCATCTTCAGGTCACCTGACGGAAGCGTGGTCTCCCTCGAAATATTCAGATCCACGTCGGTGTTGTATATCATGCCTGTTACACCCCCGAAGATGTTAACCTTACCCTTCCTGTAGTTCAGCTGGATATCTCCGCTGTATTTGCCCCCCAAACCGCCCATCACCGAAGCCATACCATTAAAGCCTGCCTGTGTCTGTTTCTTTAGAATCAGGTTGATAATACCTGCCGAACCATCCGGATCGTACTTTGCTGAAGGATTTGTCATCACCTCAATGGTTTCAACCATCTCGGCAGGGATCTGACGCAACAGGTTGGTACCAGTTGCCGGAGCCGGATTGCCATCAATCAGAAGTGTATACCTTGAGCTGCCACGAAGCAGAACATTGCCCTCAGGGTCGGTTGTTACCGACGGAATGTTCTCAAGCACCTGTGTAAGGTTCGCTGCTCCTGCCTTACGGAACTCATCTACCCGCACAATCTTCTTGTCATTTTCGTATATAACCTGGGGCCGGACCGCAGTAACAGTAACGGTTCCGGCATCACCCGATTCCTCCGTAAGTGAGAACTCTCCAAGGTCGGTCTCAGGCACGTCCTTTCTGATAGTGAAGGCAAAACTGTTTGTTCTGTATCCGATAAAGGATATTTTAATATAGTAGCTGCCCTCAATTACCGGCCCGACTGTAAACTCACCCGACTGGTCTGTGGCAGTTCCACTAACCAGTGCCGAATCGGGCAATGAATAAACCGCGACGGTAACATTCGCAAAGGGGTTGCCTGTGGATGAATAGAGTACCCTTCCCCTGATGACCCCGGTTCTCTGCATCTGTCCGTATGTTAACAGGGTAGTGGTAACTGTTAACAGAGCAAGTGTTGATAATAATTTCATTCTCATGGCTTTCTGGTTTCTGATAATTATGGCGATTTCTCTGATAATAAACTGACCCAAATTTCCACAGGAATCATATAACTGAAAAATCTAATCTGTGAACCCGCTCCGGTAAAGGGTAAAATCACTAATCACTCCCGGCCTGGCAATACACCGTTCATTGTGGCAATTTCACAGATTATAACGTGCCTCTCGTCCGGCTCACCCCGAAGACGGGGCAGATTACAGTCATTTGCCTGTATGTTGCCGAATATGTTTTGCATCACCGTCCTTTTTGGTTTATTTTGACCTTTTTATAGCGCCATAATACCCGTATGAGACGAAGTTCCGTAATACTGATTCACCTCGCATTCTGGGCCATAAGCTTTATCGTCCCCTCCATTCTGGTACTTACATACAAATCACAAATTACCGGTAGCCTGGTATTCTTCCAGATAGTCACACAGCTCTATTATGCCATTGTCTTCTACTTTATATATCTCTTTATCGTTCCGGCAACCCTTGGTTCCTCAAAGAAAATGACAAGGAATATTGTGATTTTTATCGCTTCGGTACTCTTTCTGTGGTTTATAAAAATCGGCAAGACAATTGTAATTGACCACCGGTTCGGACTTGGTCTCGAAAAGTACAATATCTATTCATCCGCCTACTATCTCTCCGACTTTATCAACATTGTTATCTATACCCTTTTTGCCATCTTCATCAACATCTCTATAAAATGGTACAACGAGAGGCGGCAAAATGCGGAGATGCTTCTGCAGGAACACCGGATGGAACTGGAACTTCTTAAGACACAACTCAATCCGCATTTCTTTTTCAACACACTGAATAATATCTACTCCCTGGTCTATAAAAAATCGGACGAAGCACCTGCAGCCCTTATGAAACTTGCCGATATCATGAGATACATGCTCTATGATTCAAAGGCCGAAAAAGTGCCACTCGGGAAGGAACTCGAACACCTGCGAAACTATCTGGAACTGGAGAAACTGAGGCTAAGAGACCCTGAATTTGTTTCTTTCATCGCGGAAGGCGAAACCAGCGGCTATACCATACCCCCGATGCTGCTGCTTTCATTCGTCGAAAACGCCTTCAAGCATGGCAAAAAAAGGGTTCCGAACCCCGGAATTGAAATCAGGCTTTCGGCAAAAGGCAAAAGACTCAGGTTCACTGTTACTAACTTCACTCTCGAAAAAATTCCCGGCACCGAAAGCAGTGAAAACGGAATCGGTATGCAAAATACCCGCAGACGGCTCGAACTGCTATACCCCGGATGCCACGACCTGCGTATTAACCGCACAAGCTCAAAATACACGGTATCGCTCGAAATCAATTGTTAGAAATCCAAAAAATCCCGGCTATGATACTCAACTGCATTGCCATTGATGATGAACCACTTGCACTGGATATAATTACCGATTATGCATCTCGAATCCCGTTCCTCAAACTGCTGCGCACTTTCGACAATGCGATTGAATGCATCGACTTCCTGAAAAACAACCAGATACATCTTATCTTTCTCGATATCGAAATGGAGGGACTTACCGGCATCCAGCTTGTACATGCCCTTAAGGTGAAACCTGAGGTTATATTCATTACGGCATACGACTCATACGCTGTTGAGGGATTCGAACTTGAAGTTGCCGACTACCTGCTGAAACCGGTCAGCTTCGAACGGTTCGTAAAATCGGTCGACAGGGTTTATAACAGAATATCTTCACGTGAAAAATCAGCCTCTCTGGCCACCGACTCACTACAGGTACATAAAACCGGCCGGTATATCTTCGTAAAAACAGAAAACAGGCTTCAGAAAATCGCCATCGATGACATCCTCTATATTGAAGGACAGGGTGACTACCTTAGGATAATCGCACGTACTATGAAAATAATGACGCTCCAGAATTTCAGAAAACTCGAAGCGGTACTGCCTCAGGGAAACTTCGTCAGAGTTCACAAATCATACATGGTTGCACTCGACAAGATTGACAACGTTACCCGGAACCGCATCAAAATAGGAGAAA
>VGGM01000249.1 GCA_016868515.1 Bacteroidota bacterium
GTCGTCGTTGAAGTCCTCATCGTTCAGCAGCCGGTTCTCATAGCCTATCAGCCTGTATGATTCAACGTTGGCAGGGTTGAACTCAATCTGGAACTTCACATCCTTTGCAATGGTAAACAGTGTTCCCCCGAATTCCTTTACCAGAACCTTGCGGGCCTCCTGAATATTGTCAATATAGGCATAGTTTCCGTTGCCCTTATTGGCGAGTATCTCCATCTTGTCATCCTTGTAGTTGCCCATGCCGAATCCCAGCACGGTGATGAAAACACCCTTTTCCCGCTCCTTTTCAATCATTCTCTCCATCTCGGCGTTGCTCGATGCTCCTACATTGAAGTCGCCGTCGGAAGCAAGGATTATCCTGTTGTTGCCGCCTTCGATGAAACTCTTTTCAGCAATCTGGTAGGCCAGCTTCAGCCCTGCGCCTCCGGCAGTTGAGCCTCCTGCCTGCAACCTTTCAAGGGCTTCAAGTATCTCCTCTTTCCTGTTCCCGGGCGTCGGTTCCAGCACCACACCTGCCGCCCCGGCATATACCACCATCGATACCCTGTCGGCTGGCCGCAGTTCATTCACCAGCATCCTGAATGCCGACTTCAGAAGAGGCAGCTTGCTGGGCATATCCATTGACCCTGAAACGTCGATGAGAAACACCAGGTTCGATGGAGGAAGCTCACTCTTATCAATGCTCTTCCCCTTCAGCCCGATGTGCAATAAGATGTTTCTGCTGTTCCATGGGCATGCAGCCGCCTCGGTATAGACTGAGAACGGATGTTCCCCCTCTGGCTCGGGATAGTTATAGGTAAAGTAGTTTATCATCTCCTCGATCCTCACTGCGTCGACCGGTGGAAGCTGACCGCTGTTAATGAACCTTCTGACATTTGAATATGATGCATTGTCAACATCAATTGAGAAAGTCGACAGTGGATTATGAGCCACGCTGCGGAACCCGTTTTCGCGAATCGTGCTGTAGCCTTCGGTGTTCCATTGCGGAAGCCGCTCCTCCCTGTACCTGTTGCCGGAGAAAGTACCTGCAACCCTTCCTGCGAGAGCAGCGGACGGGAGCATACTCTTTTGCCGCGAACCATAGCCCACCACAACAACCTCATCAACTGCCACCAGTTCCTCCTGCATGATAACATTAATGATGGTTCTTCCTTCAAGCTTCTTCTCTATACTCTTCATGCCGATAAAGGCAAACACCAGAACACTCTTCTCTGAAGGAACCCCTATAGAGTACTTTCCGTTTGAATCGGTGATTACTCCCGTTAAGGTTCCTTTCACGGTGACTGATACCCCTGGCAGCGGATAGCCGCTACTGTCAGTTACAACTCCGCTTATCGTCAGAGTCTGTGCTGCTGCTGCAATTACTGATGCTGCAAGCAGTACCGCCAATATTAATCTCTTTTTCATAACTCTTTTTTTAATTGGTTTACATCATCATGATGCCGGTTTAATTCCGATTCCATAAACCATGGCATAAAAAATGCAGGAATTGAGTAATTTTATTTCCGCTTAGTTACCGATTCTGTAAGTTATCATGCTTCTTAAGGTCTTCCGGAGAAATGAAAAAAAGATGTCAGACGAGGAGTTGCTCGCCGGCTATCTGTCCGGAGGGGGCCCCGGCCTGCTGGCCGAACTATATTCGAGGTATATGCATATGGTTTACGGTGTATGCCTCAAATACCTTCGCAACCGTGAGGAGTCGCAGGACTGTGTGATAAGAATATGGGAAAAGGTGGCTGCTGAACTGGTCAGGCACCGGCCCGAAAACTTCAGGGCATGGCTTTACGTTTTGACAAAGAACTACTGCCTGATGGAACTGAGGGCGTCAGCATCGGAAAAGAGGCACCATGATGAATGGGCCGCCAATCAGCTCATTTTTATGGAATCGGAGCAGTTTATGCATCCTGTTGACAGGGATGAGAGCGAAACCGACCAGGCACTGAGGGATTGCATCGCGCAACTCGCGGATCTTCAGAAACGGTCGGTGGAACTCTTCTACTTCGGTAACAAATGTTACCGCGAAATTGCTGAAGAGCTCAGTACCGATGAAAAGAAGGTGAAGAGCCTGCTGCAGAATGGTAAAAGAAATATTAAAATATGCCTCGAGGGTAAAAATGTCAGCTACTGATAACAGAGAATGGAAAATGTCAGATTTCCTGCGTTACAAGTCGGGAGAGATGGCAGACAACGAGCGGAATGCCTTCGAAAGGATGCTGCAGCGTGACCCTTTTGCCGCTGAAGCTCTCGAAGGGCTGGAACTTGTCTCTCCCGAAGAGGCAGAAAACGACCTCGCCAGCCTCACCAGAAGAGTCACAGGCAGAGGCAGAACCATTAACAGGTTCTACTACTCAGCCGCAGCAGTTGTCGTTCTGCTGCTGGGCATCGCATCGCTGCTGGTCTTCCGCAATGCCCCGAGGCATGAGATGCAGCTGGCCGGTGATTCAGTGATACAACCGGCTGTTACCGACACCCTTCCGGCAATATCACCGTTGACCCATGCCGAAAAGGCATCTTCAGCGAAGGCTGGAGAAGTCACCGGAAAACAGGCAGCGCCAGTCACAGCAGGATCGGGAGTCGCTGTAAACAAAATGGTTACCGTATCAGACACCATCGTCTATAAAGCCGTAGCTGACACTGTTGCTACCGGATACGCTCAGGGAGTCAGACAACCGGCCAGGGTTGAGGTTGCAGGTGTAACTGTTAAGGGAACCGTGGCAGAGGATGCGCTGAGAGCCAAAGCCGTGACTGCGGCATTGCAGGGAAAGGTGAGCGGACTGGTGATATCATCTGAGGACAGCCTCCCCATACCGGGTGCGATAATAATCATCAAAGGCACAACAATCGGAACGGTTGCAGGTGCCGACGGCAGGTTCACATTACCGGTCACCGCCGACACTGCGGTAACACTGGTTGCAAACTTCATTGGCATGGAGACTGCCGAGCACAGGGTAAAGGGAACCGACCTGCAGCAGATTTCAATGAAATCGGATATAATGGGCATCGATGAGGTTGTTGTTGTGGGCTATGGTTCTCAGAAAAAGACAGAAACCGATGTCTTCTACAAGGCTCCTCTGCCTGTTGATGGCTACAGTGAGTTCTACAGCTATCTTGAGAAGAGTCTTGAATGGCCTGGTGAGGCTACAGGACTGACCAGGGCCGTGGTAGTTGTCGATATGCCGGTATCAAAATATGGCGTCAGGGGTTTGCCGGTCATAGTCAGAAGTCCTGGAGACAGTTTCTCGGCTGAAGCGAAAAGGGTTATCAACATGGGGCCTGAATGGGTTCCCGCAATCAGAAATAACCAGGTTGTCGACGACACTGTCAGGATAAGGATCGTATTCAGAAGAGAGTAACTCCTTACTCAATTCCTGTTTAGCATTCCGGAGACTCTTTCAGCCTCCGCAGCCAGCATGAAGGCATCAATACCGCAGAGGGCGAAGGTGCAGCCGGCTTCGATATGCTCCTTCAGACCAGCCGGGTTCATTGAAAATATACCCCACGGTATCTCCGCCTTGTTGCATTTGTTCCTCACCAGCTCAATTGCCCCGGCAACTCGTTCATGGGTCACCTGCCCCGGAAGACCCATGCTGGCAGAGAGGTCGTATGGCCCGATAAATACTGCGCCCAGACCGCTGACACAGGCAATATCATCGAAGGCTGCCACCGCATCGGCATGCTCAACCTGCAGCATAATAATAA
>VGGM01000250.1 GCA_016868515.1 Bacteroidota bacterium
TCTGATGCAAAGATAAAAAATGATTCCCAAAACGGGAACAATGATTGGCTATTTCTTTCAATGACTTTCCAAAAACTCAGACAGGGTTGCAATTGGTGTGTCCCGGGTCATGTGTCAGCTCGTGCTGATTGCATTTCGCCCTCCCTACTTTCGTTACTGTACTCCGACGCGCTTCGCAAGCCCTCCCGACCTTCGGTGCGGGCCTCCGCTGCGCTCCGTATGCCTCCTTTACCCCGGAACCGGAAAGAGAGAAATAATTGATCTCTGGTAAAGCAAGTTTTGTTACCTGGCCTGTTCAGGTCAGAGGGTTATTAAACCCAATATTAGTTATTCTTATTAATCAGGTTAACGATAACCCTGGTCATCGTGTCTTTTTCATCCGGTTTACTGACAGCAATCATTAGAGTCAGAGCCACCAGAGCATTATCAGCAATCCTTTTTCTGCCTGTGTCATCATATAGGATACCATTCCTATCCATGAAATACAGGAATAGAAAAGCAGCAATTCGTTTATTGCCGTCAGTAAAGGAATGATTTTTCGTAATGAAATAGAGAAGATTTGCTGCTTTCTCCTCTATACTTGGATAGAGGTCTTTCCCATCGAAAGTCTGATAAATTGCACCTATCGAGCTTCTGAAGGACTTATCTTTTTCACGGCCGAATAGTTCACTGTTTCCATAAGCATTCTTAACTGCGTCAATCTGTTCCATGGCCTCCTCATAAGTCAGTCTGAATCGCTCTTTTGACCTTGTCTGAATAATTTCGAGAGACTGGTAATCATATTGATCAAGAATCTCCAGCGCTCTGGAATAATCTGAAATGATCTGTAACAAACCAATACTTTCTTCGCCGGAAAGTGGTTTTGAAGAAACGGAAGCTCTGATCAGTCTGATTGTCTCCTGAAGTTCGGATAACTGTTCATTCTTTTTTTCCAGAACTTGTTGATTTAATGCATAACCATTTATTAAGTACTCTTTTAGTATTTTATTAGCCCAAATCCGGAATTGGGTCCCACGCAGAGATTTTACCCTATAACCAACTGAAATAATAACATCCAGATTATAAAACTCGATTAAGTAGGTTTTACCATCGGCAGCAGTAGTTGCATTTTTTGCAACAACTGAATCTCTATCTAGTTCACCCTCCCGAAATATATTGCGGATATGTCTGGAAATAACACTTTTATCGCGATCAAAAAGTTCAGTGATCTGCTTTAGGCTCAGCCAAACGGTATCTTTGTCAATTGAAACCGATATTTCGGTCTTACCCTTTACCTTGTAAATCCTGATTTGTGACATTCCAAGTTACTTCCCCTAAAATTAGTCACTTTCAGGCGAATTATTACAAACAATACTAACTACTTTTCAAAGAGCATACCCCAAACCACACTCCATCCCTGCCTCCGGTAGGGGACGGGCGCTACGGGGTTGAGATTTTTCCGGCTCCGGAGGGCGAAGCCAGTAACAGTATTCCCTTTTCCTTCGTGCTCTGGTGAAATATGCCGGGAGGTTTTGAGAAGTTAATCTCAGATTCTTTATATTTGTCGGGTTACACTGGTGTAGCCATCATTCTTTCCATAAGGTATGAAGAGGGTTAAGTTAAAGGTGCTGGGGATATCATACAGCCAGACGCAGTCGGGTGCATACGCCCTGGTTCTGGTTGAGGAGAATGGTGAACGGCGCATACCTATTATTATTGGCGGTTTCGAGGCGCAGTCGATAGTTATAAAGCTTGAAAACCTCAGTCCACCGCGTCCTCTCACCCATGACCTGTTTAAGAGCTTTGCCGACTCATTTGGCATAACATTGTTCGAAGTGGTTATTGACCGGCTTGAGGAGGGGGTATTCTATTCGAAGCTGATTTGCAGCGACGGGGAGAAGGAGATCCAGATTGACTCGCGCACCTCCGATGCCGTGGCACTGTCGCTCCGTTTCAACTGCCCGATTTACACCACCGACGATATTATTGAACGGGCCGGTATTGTCATAAACCAGCAGGAGGAGGCGCAGGATGAGAACCAGGAGGCTGTGCCGGACATTACCGATCCGGGTGAATTCTCAACACTTGATGATGAGGAACTCGCCAGGCAGATGTCTGATGCCGTGGCAAGGGAGGATTACGAGCGTGCCGCCGCCCTGAAGAGCGAGATTGACCGCCGGAAGAAGAAAAAGTAGAAATACAGGTATATATTGATATGAAGAGACTATTCATTTTATTTGCCCTGATGATCCCCTTTACGGGGGTTTTTGCTGATATACAGCAGGATACAACGGTCATTGCTACCGACACCACCGCCGCCACGGTGCCACTGACGGCCATTCAGCCGGCCGGAACCGGTGCATCAACGTCATCGCTTGCCAGCGGGGGAAGCGTTATTGATGCCTCACTGAGCGAGGGTGTCAGCCTGCAGAGCATACTGCGCGGCCTTATCGGCATGGCAGTGATACTTATTATTGCCTGGGTGTTCAGTAAAAACCGGGGGGCAATAAGCTGGAGGGTGGTAATAATAGGCCTTACCCTGCAGCTGCTGCTGGCGGTGGGAATTCTCTATGTACCGTTTATAAGGTTCTTCTTCGACATAACGGGTAAGATCTTTGTAAAAATCCTCGACTTCACCAAGGAGGGAAGCACGTTCCTCTTCGGCAGCCTGATGGATATGGAGAGGTTCGGGATGATCTTCGCCTTCCAGATACTGCCGACAATAATATTCTTCTCGGCACTCACCTCGCTGCTCTTCTACCTGGGAATAATCCAGAAGGTTGTTTACGGACTGGCCTGGGTGATGACGAAGGCTATGAAGATAAGCGGAGCCGAGAGTCTCTCGGTTGCCGGGAACATATTCCTTGGCCAGACCGAGTCGCCGCTGATGGTAAAAGCCTACCTCCCCAGGATGAATCCTTCGGAGATAATGCTGGTGATGACGGGCGGTATGGCCACACTGGCAGGGGGTGTGCTGGCGGCATATATCGGTTTCCTGGGGGGTGACGACCCGGTGCAGCGGCTGCTGTTTGCCAAACATCTGCTTGCTGCGTCGGTAATGGCGGCGCCGGGCGCTGTGGTTATCTCGAAGATGCTTGTCCCGCAAACCGATGAGATTGACACCAACATTGAGATTACCCGCGACAAGGTGGGAAGTAACATACTCGACGCTGTTTCGAACGGCACCACCGAGGGGCTGAAGCTGGCCGCCAACGTTGCAGCAATGCTGCTTACATTCCTGGCCTTTATTGCCTTTATTAACTACATATTCCTGAAGACAGGGCAGTGGACAGGGCTGAATGAGGCTATTGCCTCGGCCACCAACGGCAACTTCGACCGGCTGTCGCTGCAGTTTATACTGGGTTACACCTTTGCCCCGGTTATGTGGCTTATAGGTGTGGCAGGTGAGGATATCACCCTTCTGGGGCGTCTGCTCGGGGAAAAGGTGATAATGACTGAGTTTGTAGGGTATATAAGCCTTGCCAACCTTAAAGATGCAGGCGCCTTCGCCACCAACAAGTCGGTGATAATGGCCACCTACATGCTTGCCGGCTTTGCCAACTTCGCCTCTATAGGTATTCAGATTGGAGGGATAGGCTCACTGGCGCCCAACCAGCGGGTTCTGCTGTCGAAGTTCGGGCTGCGGGCACTGCTGGCAGGAACTCTCGCCTCGCTGATGTCGGCAACAATTATAGGGGCTATC
>VGGM01000251.1 GCA_016868515.1 Bacteroidota bacterium
CGATATTGAAGAAGCCGACAAAATGAATGTCGTTGACAGTGTAAACGTCTCCCGTACCATGGAGACCCTCTTCAAAATGGAGGAAAAACTCTTTATCGGAACCACCACCGGAATGCTGATATTCGACCTTGACAACAAAACACAACCCAGACAGATATCATCATACGATCATATTACAGCATGCGACCCGGTGGTTGTTGACGGTAAGTACGCCTACGTCACCCTTCGTACCGGCACCCGCTGTACCAATGGCCAGAACCTTCTCGAAGTAATCGATATCTCATCAATCACCAACCCATACCTCGTTAAGTCATACCCGATGTTCAATCCGCACGGACTGGGCGTTGACGGCAATCTGCTTTTCGTGTGCGACGGCAAGGCCGGGCTGAAGATTTACGACAAGACCGATCCGCTGGCAATAATAACCAACCAGCTGGCTCACTATCCCGATTTCGACACCTTCGATGTGATCCCAATGGACGGAATACTAATGCTGGTGGGAGCCGGCGGCATATACCAGTACAACTACTCCGACCCGCAGAATATAGTTCAGATAAGTCATATAGTGATCGTAGAAGATGAATAGGCTGTTCAGAAATAAAGCAAAATATACTGTTATTGCTCTCATGCTTGCCCTCTCCGTGGCGGCTTCGGCCCAGCGGAGAGGTAATCAGACAGTCGTGATGAACGATGGTACCTTTGTAACGGGTACCATCGTTGCCGACTCAGGCAGCTACCTGAGGATAGAGGTGAAGAAACCGCAGGTTATCACACTGAAAAAATCAGATATCTTCTCATGGAACGCTGACCTGGTGGCACGCATCAGCAACGCACCGCATGAACCGTTCAGCAGCAACAACACAGAAGGCTATATTATTAGATTCTCCTCCTCGGTACTCGCTGGTAAAAACGAATATGGCAGGACAGGTACAATGAGTTTCCATATTTCAAACGGCTATCAGTTCCGCAACGGCTTTTCGCTCGGTATTGGCTCGGGAGTTGAAGAATTTGAGGCTGTCATAATGCCGGTATACACCGACCTGAGGTATCACCCTCTCAAAACCAGGGTTTCTCCTTTTATGTGGGTAAAGAGCGGTATTGGAATACCGCTCGGTGACAGCGCAGGCGGTGGCAGCTACATATATGGATACTATCCCGATGTACGGGCAGGTGCCATGTTTAATACCGGAACCGGAATCGCTCTCTACACAGGCAGGAACAACGGCGTTAACGTGGGTATAGGCTACCGGTTTCAGAGGCTTACCTTCAGGCAGGTCAACTACTGGGGTTATGAGACAGACAATGAAGTTGTTACAAACTTTAACCGCTTCGAGGTGCAGTTCGGATTTATATTTCGTTGATGAATATTTATGTGCGAACCAATCATAAAACCATCCAATTTAAGTTATTTTGAAAGAGCTTAATCTGGGCGGTTCGAATGGGCAAAAGAGAACGTAATGAGCAGCAGCTTTCAGACCTGGAACTTATCAGGCAGTGTTCGGAGGGAGTGGTCCGCGCCCAGGAACTCCTGTACCGGCGCTATTTCTCATTTGCCATGTCGGTATGCGTGCGGTACACTGCCGACGAGCACGAGGCCATGGAAATTGTGAATGACAGTTACATGAAGGTTTTTGACAACATAGCGGAATTCGACACCGGCAAACCGTTCCGGCCCTGGTTCGGAAAGATACTTGTAAATTCGGCTGTTGACCATTACCGGCGGAACGCCAGGCATTCGTCACATCTTCAGATAAGCGATATATCAGCAACCGAGGAACATGAGCCTGAAATAGATGCCGAACTGTCGGCAGCCGACATAGTGGCGCTCTTCAGCCGCCTGCCCGAAAACTACCGGGTAATTTTCAACCTCAGCGAGATTGAGGGCTACTCGCACAATGAGATTGGCAGTATGCTGGGAATAACATCTTCAACATCACGCTCGGGCCTTACGCGAGCCCGCAAGTTGCTGAGGGAACTATACGCACGCCATTTCAATCCGGTTAAAAAGAGTAATGAAGCAGTTTGACGAAATACTCAGGCAGAAGACCGAAAAGGCTTTCAGCAGCTACAACGCCGACCACCTGGCCGACGAAGGGTGGAAGTCGTTCGTGGCCGCCCGCAAGGGAAAACGCCGTTTAGGTGGCATTATACCCTTATGGGCCAAGGCAGCCTCGGTAGCTGTCATTGTAGGTACAGCTTCGATAATTGCCTACCAGGTAACACAGATCCGTCCGGTTGCCGAAACCCTCCCCTCAACAGACATCCAGCAGGAAACCGCATCCGGTACCCCGCAACCCATAACCCGTAACTCTGAACCCGGAACCCGGGCCGAGACCGGCGACAGCCGGGCGAGCTCACGACCGCAGGGAGTAAACCCGCAACTCATAACCAGCAACCAGCAACCCTCCTTCGCCAAGGCTTCGGAGGGCGAAACCCGCAACCCGCAACCCTCCATCGCCAAGGCTTCGGAGGGCGAAGCCCGCAACCTGCAAGCCGTAACCATCTCTTCCCCCTCCGACTCGCTTAACCTCCTTGCCGAGGCCGCCCTGAAAGAGTTCCTCGAAGCACAGGCAGGAGAGGCAGCTGATACGGAACCGGTCAGCCGAAAGGGGAGGACAGGCCTGTTGGCCGGAGTGTCGGGACTGCTGGCACAATCGGGCGATGGAGCCACTGTAACCCCTGGCATGGCTGTGGGTGTATACCTTGAGCGTAAACTCTCATCACGCATCTCATTCCGTCCAGGATTAACACTGGCTGTCAACAACCTGAACCTCCACAGCAATGGCAATTTCAGCGCCGACAAATACTCATATTCCGTGCCCCTCTATGACGGGAACAGCGGAACACTCGACTATTATGATGGCCGGCTCAGTACACTGGCCATGGAGATACCACTTAATTTTGTTTTCAGAATTATTGACCGGGAGAGGTCGGGACTGTTTCTCACAACCGGAGCCTCAACGGTCTTTTACCTCAGTCAGAGCTTCGATGCCGGCTTTGTAAATGCATACACACAGCAGGAACTCAATACAGCAACCGGCGAGATGGTAAATGAAACCAGGTACTCAACGGTGGAGGTGAACAACGACTACGGGGCCTTCAGCCGTACAGACCTTATGGGACTGGCCAACTTCTCGGCAGGTTATTCAGTGCCATATGGCAAGACTGGAAGCCTTCTTATCGAGCCTTTCGTGCAACTGCCGCTGGCCGACCTTACATCGCTGAACCTCAGGGTGAGATACGGAGGGGTTTCCATGAAGTTGCGATTCGGTGGCGGTACCTCAGCAAAATAACTACCTGAATCTCAGTCTCAGCGAATTAGTTACCACGCTTACACTACTCATTGCCATGGCGGCCCCGGCTATCATGGGGTTAAGCAGAAATCCGGTGAATGGGTAGAGGACCCCGGCAGCCAGGGGTATACCTATTATATTATATATGAACGCCCAGAAGAGGTTCTGCCTGATGGTTCGGACCGTCAGCCGCGACACCCTTATCGCTTCAGGAATCCTGTTAAGGTCGGATGATACTATGGTCATGCGTGCCACATCCATTGCAATGTCGCTTCCGCGTCCCATAGCTATGCTTACGTCGGCACGCGCGAGGGCTGCACTGTCGTTTATCCCGTCGCCAGCCATGGCCACAACATGCCCGGCATCCTGAAGCTCCTTCACGAAG
>VGGM01000252.1 GCA_016868515.1 Bacteroidota bacterium
GGCTACCATTACAATACCATAAGGTGCCGGCCAGCTTCCAACATGGCTCACCAGCATCTCATTGTGGTCAACAAGCCAGAGAAGCGTAACTGCAGCGGCAAGGTTGAGGAATGAAAATACCACTGCAAGAGCCTGCTTAAGCGACTTCGACCTGGTAACGAGGGACAGGACAATATAAAAAAGCGGCAACAGTACAGGTGCGAGTATTATCATCTTTAGTCGTCGGTTTTGCTTAGCTGGTCGAGATCATGTGTTCCGGTAACCTCGAAGTACCTGAACTTAAGAGCCAGTATATAGGCAGAAATTCCCAGGCTAATAACAACAGCTGTCAGAATCAGGGCCTGGGGCAGTGGGTCGGAAATAAGTGCCGGGTCAATTGTTTCGGCACCCTCGGGTATAAAACCCTTTCCGCTTCGCCTGATGCCTCCGGCAAGGAATATTATCAGATTCGTTGCATTACTGAGAACAAAAACACCCAGTATTACCTTGATAATGCTTCGCCGAAGAACAAGGTAAACACCGCAGGCATACAGTAATCCGATGAATATCGCCAGAACTAGTTCCATTTTACAACATCCATTATGCTTATAATAATTGACAGGAATACTCCGGTTACAACAAGGTAGATTCCGGTGTCGAAAAGGACAGGTGTGCCCAGATGTATCCCTGCCGAGGCAAGAAGGTCTGATTCAATCCACACTCCTGTAAAAGGTTCCAAACCGGAAAATACAGGGATAATAAGGGCAACTATCCCTGTCATCAACCCGGTTCCCATAAGTTCAATTGTTGTTATTCTTAATAGTGATTTAACCCTCTCCGAACCATTGATTATACCATAGAAGATAAAGCCGGTTGAAGTAATTATTCCTCCTATAAAGCCGCCTCCCGGATTATTATGTCCCCTTAGCAGTATGAACACCGAGAAGATTATCATCACCACCAGGTAAAGCTTCGATATCTTTATGAGAATAAGGTTCCTCATTGGTTCTTCTCCTTCTCCTTAAGCTGCCTCACGCGAATATTGAAAAGTGCGTAGACACCAACAGCTGCCAGTGTCAGCACCGTAATCTCACCCAGGGTATCAAGTGCCCTGAAATCAACAAGTATCACATTAACAATGTTCCGTCCATGAGCCTCCACATAACTTTTCGCGGCATAATATGAAGAGATGGGGTCGAAAACATTTACGAACCTGGCATTCAGTACCACAAGTGTAACCATTGCACCGGCCGACAAGGCAATAATGCCGTCCCTGAGTTTTGAATTACGCGATGAAAGCTTCTCAAACTTCGGAAGCTTGAACATAACCATCACGAAAAGCACCATCAGAATAGTTTCGGCAAGAAACTGGGTTATGGCCAGATCAACAGCGCCATAAAAAAGGTAAATCAGTCCCACACCATAACCCACTACCCCCATTGCCACAATTGCAGTGAGCCGCCCGCCTGAGAAAACGGCAAATACCGCCGCGAGTGATGAGACCACCAGCAAGGCCAGAATGTGCAGTTTGAGTGTACTTAAACCACTTGTCTCAATAACCGGCATCCCGCTGAAGAAAGTCTGGATGGCAACTAGCAGCATGGTCACAATAAAGAAGGTCATAAGGTAAAACCTGTGGTAACCGTGCTGAATCCTTTCAGTACTCCTGGCGGCAACTTCAACATATTTCTTTATTGCACCTGCAAAAACATCGGGCAGAAACAGCCTGTCAAACCACCTTATAAGTGAAGAAATAAGTGGCATAACGCGGTGCCTGAAGATGAAAACAACCACACCGCTGACAACTGTAAGAACACTTATAAGCAGAACCTGGTTAAAACCGTGCCATATTGACAACTTCACCCTTACATCATCATTACCTGAAAACAGGAGCGCATTGGATATGATTTTATCGAGCAGGCCGGGTGCCAGCCCAAGAACCAGTCCGGCTGCTGCCAGTATGATTGTCCCGGCCGGGAAATACCATGGGAACTCCTTTTCGGTATGCCTGAACGGCACCCCCTGCTTTCTTACGGAAGGATAAAACAACTCAGCGAATATGGTGAGCGATATCGCCACCATCATAATATTGGCACCTACACCAAGTGGCAGCACCAGCCATGAAAGGCCTGGCAACTGCACCTTTGCCTCGTATACAAGTTCCTTCCCTATAAATCCGAGCATGGGTGGCAAACCCGCCATCGAAATAAGTGCAAGCACAGTGGCTGCCGTGGTAAGGGGAAGCCCCCTGGTAAGGTTGGCCAGCCTTGTTATATCGCGGGTACCGGTACTTTTGTCAATTATCCCGGCCATCATAAAGAGACCTCCCTTATACATTGCATGCACTATGAAAAAGACAAGAGCGGCCTTAATCGAGTGGGAGGTGTCGATACCTATCAGCATCACCATTGTTCCGAGAGCACTGATGGTTGTAAACGCCAGTATTCTTTTCAGATCGGTCTGTCCCATCGAGAAGAAAGCCCCGAGGAACATTGTGATGCCCCCGGCCACCATAAGTGTCCCCTTCCAAAGGTAAAAATCACCGATAAACGGATGAACCCTCAGCAACAGGAATATGCCCGCATTGACCATCGTGGCCGAATGAAGGTAGGAACTGACCGGTGTGGGTGCCTGCATTGCCCCCGGCAGCCAGAAATGGAAAGGGAACTGAGCTGATTTTGTCAGAACCGCTATCAGAATAAAAATGAATATCAGAAGTGCCTGCGGATGCTCGCCCAGTTTAAGCCCTGAATCAATTATCTCACTTATCCGGTATGTACCGGCAATATTCCCGATAAGAATAACGGCAAACAGCAGTGTAAGACCACCAAGGGCAGTTATGAGCAGTGACTGAAGTGCCGCCTGCCTGGGTTTCTCAAGGTGATGGTCAAATCCGATAAGCAGGAAAGAGGTAATGCTGGTTATCTCCCAGAAGATAAACAGAGCCATCAGGTTATCTGAAAATACCATTGCCGTCATTGCCCCCATAAAGAGGGTCAGGTAAAGGTAAAACTGCCCCTGCCTCTCATACTTCTTCATATAAAAGGCCGAATAGAGCAGAATAAAGAACCCTATACCGCTGATCATCAGCCCGAATGTCAGGCTGAGCCCGTCAGCCCTGATACTGAAGTCAATGCCCTCTGCAAGGGAGAAGAATTCCCGAGTAACAATTGCCGAAGAGGAGCCAAGCTTTGGTGCCAGCAGCAACAGTACGATGAAGATCAGGAAAGGGAACACGGCAAGCAGCAAACCCAACCTCTTGCCAAACGGCTTATAAAGCAGGGGTGCCAGAATGCCCGATGCGAACATCAGGCTTGCAAGCAGTGGCAGATATGCAATAAGTCTCTCTGACATAAACTGTCAACTGGTGATCCCGGCGGGACTCGAACCCACAACCAACAGAACCGGAATCTGTCATTCTATCCATTGAACTACGGGACCCAACAAGGGTGCAAAAGTAAGATTCAAACTCCATTTTTCAAAACCCAACCCCCTTTTTCATGTTCCAACCGCACTGTTCCTTGCTGCTATTTGCCAAAGATTTCATAATTTCGCACCCCTGTAAAGCAATATGAAACTATAAAGGTGCCGGAAATGGATTATAACTTCAGGGAAATTGAAAAAAAATGGCAGAGGTTCTGGGAGGAACACAAGACATTCAGAACGGTTGACGACTTTTCAAAT
>VGGM01000253.1 GCA_016868515.1 Bacteroidota bacterium
TGAGTCTTTCCATTGTTTCGGCGGCTATCCTGTCGGTTACCTGCAGATCGGATTCACTGTTGGAACTGCATACCCACCTGAATGGTCCGAAGCCGTAATCGAAATACATCGGGCCCATAATATCCTGCACATATGAAGGATACCGGAAACTGCCGCCGGCACCGGCCACATCGGCTCCTGCCCGTGAGGCTTCCAGCAGGAATGCATTACCGTAATCGAAGAAATAGGTGCCGTTTGCCGCATGTCTGTTAATGGCATTCACCTGCCTGCGGAGAGAGGCCCTTACATGTTCCCTGAATTTCTCCGGGTCCTCAGCCATCATGCGGTTGGCCTCACCGAATGAGAGGCCGGCAGGATAGTAGCCACCCGACCATGGGTTATGCAGGGATGTCTGGTCAGAACCGATATCGACCTTTATCCCCTCGTCGGCGAACCTCTCCCATACATCGACGATATTTCCGTGCCAGGCAATGGAAACCACCTCACCATCTGATACCGCCCTGCGCACCCGGCTTACCAGGTCGGGCATTGATGCTATCACCTCATCAACCCATCCCTGCCTGTACCTTGTCATAAGGGGCTTTTCATTGACTTCGGCGATTACAGAAATCAGGCCGGCTATGTTGCCTGCCTTTGGCTGAGCGCCCGACATTCCTCCCAGTCCTGATGAAACAAACAACTTTCCCCTGAGGGAGTCGCCACCCCCCTTCATCCTTCCCGCGTTGAGAACGGTAATTGTGGTTCCGTGCACTATGCCCTGCGGACCTATATACATAAACGAACCTGCCGTCATCTGGCCATATTGTGAAACGCCCAGTGCGTTGAACTTCTCCCAGTGATCGTGTGAAGAGTAATTGGGTATTACCATTCCGTTGGTAACCACCACCCTTGGGGCCCCCGGGCTGCTGGGGAATAGGCCGGCCGGATGGCCTGAATATATTACAAGTGTCTGATTATCGGTCATCACAGACAGATACTTCATGGTGAGGCGGTACTGAGCCCAATTCTGGAAGACCGCCCCGTTACCACCGTAGGTAATGAGTTCATGCGGATGCTGGGCAACCTCGCTGTCGAGGTTGTTCATGATCATCAGCATTATAGCGGCTGCCTGCTCCGAATTGTGAGGATACTCAACTGCCGGCCTTGCCTTTATCTCATAAGAAGGCATAAACCTGTACATGTATATTCGTCCGTACCTTCTGAGCTCTTCAGCAAACTCGGGCGCGAGTGTCGGGTGGAACTCGCGGGGGAAGTACCTCAGGGCATTCATTAAAGCCAGTCTCTTCTCTGCCGAGGTGAGTATATCCTTCCTTACCGGCGCGTGGTTGACATTATTATCGTAAGGGCGTGGCTGAGGCAGCCTGGCGGGAATTCCCTCGGCAACCAGCTTTCTGAATTCTTCGGGGGTCATTGGCAAGAAGTTTTAAACGGCAGGTGGCCGGTTTATTTCTGAGGTGCGGCCGGTTTATTCCGTCACGCCGCCAATGATTTCATCATCGACAAGTATCCTTCCGCAATACTCGCATACGATGATTTTTTTTCTCGACTTGATATCGAGCTGACGCTGAGGCGGAATCTGGTTGAAACAACCTCCGCAGGCATCCCTTTTTACGGTAACAACTGCAAGACCGTTCCTTGCGTTCAGCCTGATTCGCTTGTAGGCAGTAATGAGCCTCTCCTCAATCCGTGCTTCAATTTCTACCGACTGGTTAAGAAGGTTCTCCTCCTCCTTGCGGGTATCCTCAATTATCTCGTCAAGCTCCTTGCGCTTATTGTCAAGGTCTCCGGCCCTTTCTGTAAGAGCAGCTTCGGCATCGGCAACAAGAGCCCTTTTCTCCTCGGTCTGTATATTGAACTCCTTGATCTTCTTGTTAGAGAGCTCAATTTCAAGTGTCTGAAATTCAATCTCTTTTGAAAGGGAGTCGTACTCCCTGTTATTCCTTACATTATTCTGCTGATCTTCGTACTTTTTAATATGTGCAAGCGATTCTGTTATTTCAAGATTCACAGCCTGCTCAAGTCCGGCCACCTCATCCTTAAGGTTGTTTATTCTTGTTTCCAGGCCTGCAACCTCGTCTTCGAGGTCCTGAACCTCCAGGGGAAGTTCGCCCCGCAGGATTTTAATCTTGTCTATTTCGGAATCAACCAGCTGAAGGCCGTACAATGCCCTAAGTTTTTCTTCAATTGAAATTTCAGTCTCTGGCACTCTTGTCTTTTCCATCTTTAATAGCAGTTAATCGGATTTGTTCCGGTTTCTGAAAACCGGAGTGCAAAGTTAGGGAATTTTTTAATTAACAGATCATGAATAATCTCAACCGAGAATTTTTCGGTTTCATAATGACCGGGGTCGACAAGAAATATCTCTTCTTCGGCCTGGGCGAACTGGTGGTATTTTAGATCGGCCGTTACGAATGCATCGGCCCCTGAGGCAATTGCGTGCTTCAGAAGGTCCCCCCCTGCCCCTCCGCAGAGAGCCACTTTTCGCACGGGCTTATTTCTAAGCCGGGTATGCCTGAGGCAGACTGGCGAGAAGACCGTGCTGCACAGCTCAAGAAACCCTTTTTCATCAATTTCATTATCAAGTACACCGGTTACTCCCATACCTGCTTCCTTCCATTCGTTGAGAACCGGATAGAGGTCGAATGCCGGTTCTTCGTAGGGGTGTGCCTGAAGGAGTGCCTTTACGGCGGCAGCGACGGCAAATGAGGGAATTATGGTTTCGAATCTGATTTCAGGTTCGGCATGAAGCTTCCCGGGCTCCCCGGTGAAAGGTGAGGCATCTTCGTTTCCCCTGAATGTTCCCTCACCGCTGAGTGAGTATCCGCAAGAGTCGTAATTGCCTATTTTTCCTGCACCAGCTCTGAACAGTGCTTCCTTTACCTCACCTGAATGCGAATGGGGAATAAAAGTTACAAGTTTAACCAGTTTCTCTCTGAGGGGCGCAAGTACTTCGAGTTTTTTCAGCCCCATCTTCGAGGCCATAATGTAGCTTACTCCTCCCTTCACCGAGTCGAGGTTAGTATGGGCAGTGTAAACAGTAATACCATTCCGAATTGCTGCCATCACCGCCCGCTGAACGGGGCTATTGCCGGCAAGGCTTTTAAGCGGTGAGAATATGAGCGGATGATGTGAGATAACGAGGTTACAGTCTTTGCTGACAGCCTCGGTCAGCACCTCTTCGTTCACATCGATTGTAATCAGTGCTGCTGTTGCCTCGTCGCCGGTATTCCCGGCCTGCACCCCACAGTTGTCATAGTTTTCCTGCAGGGCGGGAGGGATTTTTTCATCAAGGTACCGGCAAATCTCTTCGATCTTCATTTTACCTCGGCGATGAGTTCCAACAGCATTGCCCTTATATCCTTCAGGCGCGAGGTGACATCGAGAACAGGATCGGTTTCGGTTCCGCCGGCAGCAATGCTCCGCCTGGCACCTTCGAGAGTCATTCCCTTCTCCCTGAGCAGGAAATGGATATTCTTCAGGGTTGTCATATCAACAGGGGTAAACATGCGGTTACCCTTCCTGTTTCTTTTTGGTTTGAGCATTTCAAACTCATTCTCCCAGAACCTGACAGTTGAGACAGGCACATTCAGGATTTCGGCGGCTTCACCAATTGAGTAGTAAAGTTTCTCTACCTTCTGTTCCCTGTATGGCATAT
>VGGM01000254.1 GCA_016868515.1 Bacteroidota bacterium
GATCGGGTGCCACAGCGGTGTTTATTATGGAGTCGGCTATTCCGAACGGGCTTACCTTTTCGTCGGTATATTCGGTTGGTAACAGCGCACAAACCGGTGTGGAGGAGGTTCTGGAGTACATGGATGAGAATTACATCCCCGGAGAAAGTCCTGCCGTGAAGCTGCTATACATGGAAAGCATCAGAAAACCCTCCAAACTTCTGAAGCATGCTTCTTCGCTGGTAAACAAGGGTTGCAGAATTGCGGCAATCAAGGCCGGCAGTTCGGAAGCCGGTATCCGCGCTGCATCGTCACACACGGGTGCCCTTGCCAGCTCCGATATGGCAGCTGATGCCCTGTTCAGGAAGGCCGGCATAATAAGGTGTTACAGCAGGTCAGAGCTGGCTGCGGTTGCTTCGGTACTGTTTCATCCGCTTCCCGCGGGCCGCAGGATAGCAATCATCACCCATGCGGGGGGACCGGCGGTTATGCTTACCGACGCATTATCGGAGGGAGGCCTTGAGGTGCCCCGTTTTGAAGGCCGGGCCGCCGAACAGCTGCTCACCAGGCTGTTCCCGGGCTCATCGGTTGCCAATCCCGTCGACTTCCTCGCTACCGGTACCGCAGAGCAGCTGGGATATATAATTGATGCTTGCGAAAACGACTTCAGCAACATCGATGCAATGGTGGTGATATTCGGCAGTCCGGGCCTTTTCCCGGTATTCGATGTGTACGAACTGCTTGACAGTAAGATGAAAACATGCCGTAAGCCTATCTATCCTGTCCTGCCATCAATAATAAACGTGAAAGAAGAGATTTCGGAGTTTCTCTCAAAAGGCAGAATCAACTTTCCCGACGAGGTTGTATTTGGCCGGGCTCTGGCGAAAGTGATGGCAGTTGAAAGACCTGCCATACCCGGGAATGTCAGTTTAAGCATTGATACCGCCGCAGCCAGAAGCGTAATTGATTCCTCACGGGATGGATACCTGGCACCATCTGCTGTTTGCAGCCTGCTCGATGCAGCCGGCATAAGCAGGGCAGCGGAGGAGAGTGTCGCCGGCGCTGATGAAGCAATAGCTGCAGCTACGAGGATAGGCTTTCCGGTTGCGATGAAGGCTATTGGGCCCGTACATAAGTCTGATGCCGGCGGGGTGATTCTTGGAGTCATTGATAATGAAATGGTTGCAGACAGTTTTAAGCGCCTTATGATGATTAATGGGGCAACGGGTGTGGTGGTACAGAAGATGCACAGCGGCACTGAGCTATTCGCGGGTGCCAAAAAGGAAGCCGGTTTCGGACACCTGGTAATGGCAGGTATGGGGGGTATCTTTATAGAGGTTCTGAAGGATTTCAGCACGGCTCTTGTACCGGTAACCGTTTCAGAGGCGGCCGGAATGATAAGGTCGCTGAAGAGTTACCCCCTTGTAAAGGGAATAAGGGGACAGAAGGGTGTAAATGAGAAACTCCTTGCCGAAACAATAGTAAGGCTCTCGGCGCTTCTCGAGTCGGTGCCCGAGATTGAAGAGATGGACCTGAACCCTTTGCTCGGAACCGATACCGGAATTGTTGCGGTCGATGCAAGGATAAGGATTTCACATAATCAGGATATCAAAAGAAAATGAAAAGGTCAGATCTACTTTTTGCAGTGGCGATTGCCGGCCTGTTTCTTCCGTTCATACTTTCGGAAAAGATCTACTTGATATACGCAGATTTCAACGCTTCGCACGGTTTCTCCACAAGTTTCCTGAAGTTTGCAGTTCTGGCGACGGCAGGTGAGATGCTGGGCCTGAGAATCAGAACCGGAAGCTACAACCACAGGGGGTTCGGCATTCTGCCGAGGGCTTGCGTATGGGGATTGCTGGGCCTTTCAATCATGGCAGCCTTTATGATTTTCGGTCAGGGTGTTCCGGCGGTACTGGTATATTTTGGGGTTGAAGATGCCCGGTCGGTGATGGAGGGGCCCCTTACATTTACCCGTGTTCTGGTGGCATTCTCAATCAGTTTCTTTATGAATCTGATTTTTGCCCCGGTTATGATGACCCTTCACAAGGTAACCGATACCCATATAATTAACAATGGCGGAACCATGGCCGGTTTGTTCAGAAGAACCGATGTAGCCGGCATACTGGGAAGCATTAACTGGAAGGTGCACTTTGGTTTTGTTCTCCGAAGGACAATACCCCTCTTCTGGATACCGGCTCATACCATCACCTTCCTTCTTCCGGAAGGATTCAGGGTGCTCTTCGCAGCACTGCTTGGGATTGTCCTTGGTGTGATTCTGGCTTTTGCAGCACGGTCGGGAAAGTGATTAACAGCACATTTATATGATTTTTTAATTTGTATCTTGTAAACCCATTTTCGAAAATGCAGACACCTATCGATCAGAGAATAGTACAGGAGAAGATAAGGGAGATCGACCTGCCTGATCTGGCTAAAGCAAGCATCAGGGAGATTGTCAAGCTTGTCAACCAGATAGAAAGGGCCAGCGGCAAGAAGTTTATCAGGATGGAAATGGGAGTTCCGGGGCTGCCACCTGCACGGATTGCCATTGAGGCTGAAAAGAAGGCACTCGATGCAGGCGTTGCCTCCATCTACCCCTACATTGAAGGCATAAGGCCCCTGAAGGAAGAAGCTGCACGTTTTGTAAAACTCTTTATGGATGTTGACGTGAAGCCTGAAGGGTGCGTTCCCGTTGCGGGCTCGATGATGGGCGCAATGGCCTGTTTCCTGGTGGCAAACAGAAATGATTCAAACCGGGAGGGAACACTCTTTATCGATCCCGGGTTCCCGGTACAGAAGCAGCAGATACGTATGCTGGGCCAGGACTACCGTACTTTCGATGTGTACAATTACCGGGGCAGCAGGCTGAAGGATAAGCTTGAGTCATATCTGGCTACGGGGAAGGTGTCGACAATACTCTATTCCAACCCCAACAATCCGTCATGGATATGCTTTACCGGTGAGGAACTTGAGATTATAGGAACACTTGCACAGAAGTATGATGTAATTGTGATTGAGGACCTTGCATATTTCGGGATGGATTTCCGTAAGGATTATTCGGTACCGGGTGAGCCGCCGTTCCAGCCGACAGTTGCCCGTTACACCGACAAGTATGTACTTCTTGTCAGCAGTTCAAAAATATTCAGTTATGCCGGGCAAAGGGCAGCAGTGCTGGTGATGTCAGACGAGCTTTATGCCTCCAGGTATCCCGATCTTTTGAGATATTACACATCTGACAGCTTCGGTCATGCGATGATATACGGCGCCCTCTATGGTCTGTCGTCGGGAATTGCCCACACGGTGCAGTATGGTCTTGCCGCGGTACTGAAGGCCTCCAATGACGGGGAGTACAGGTTCCTGCACGAAGTAAATGATTACAGGGAGAAGGCCGCCGTGATGAAAAAGCTGTTTATTGGCAATGGTTTCAGCATTGTTTACGACCGCGACCTGGATGAGCCGCTGGCCGATGGGTTCTATTTTACAATTTCATACCCCGGGATGAGCGGGGGTGAATTACTTGAGAAACTGCTTTATTACGGAATAAGCGCAATAACACTTGATATAACCGGAAGTGAGAGAACGGAGGGGCTCCGTGCATGTGTTTCGCTGGTAAGCCGCGACCAGTTTGCCGAGCTCGAGAGCAGGCTTAAGGCATTCCACAG
>VGGM01000255.1 GCA_016868515.1 Bacteroidota bacterium
TGTCAATGTCGCCGGCCATGCTCTGATTGGGTTTGATATCGGCAAAGGGAGGCCCCGATTTATTTCCCGGTTTTACTACCATCAGCAGGGCCTTCTCACCGTAAACATTTCCCACACCCCAGCGTACAATCAGCCCGGCGGCATAGTTCTCGGGATTTATTCCACTGAACCCATTGATTGTGACTATCATAATGATTGTACGGGTGGAGTCGTAATACTCCATAAGCCTGATGTCGAGCACATCGCGCTGGTCAATTGTCAGTACACCGGCCATGTCGTTTACGAAACTGACGTCCTCTGGCAGGGCAGGGAAATCCTGGGCGTACGAATCAGACAAAGTGATAACAGAAATAACAGAGTACAGCAGGGTGAATAGTTTATAAGACATTGGCAGACTGGTGTTTAGATAAGTTCAATCTCTTCTTCGTCGTTTTTCTCTGCAAGCTTGCCATCGGAGCATCGGATGGTTCTTGACGGGAACTTTTTGATAATGTTGTAGTTATGCGTTGCGACAATCACTGCCCTGCCGTTCCGGCTGATATCCATCAGCAGCGATATTATTCCTTCGGAAGTTTCGGGATCGAGATTACCTGTTGGTTCATCGGCAAGTATGATATCGGGGTCGTTCAGCAGTGCCCGTGCAATAACCACCCTTTGCTGTTCACCGCCTGAAAGCTGGTGCGGCATTTTGTATCCCTTGAGCGACAGTCCGGTTTTTTCAAGCACCTCACCGATTCTTACATCGATATCCTTTTTGTTTTTCCATCCGGTAGCCCTGAGCGCAAACTCAAGGTTTTCGTTTACCGAACGGTCGGTAAGGAGCTGGAAATCCTGGAAGACAATTCCGAGTTTACGGCGCAGGTACGGAATCTCGCGTCGCTTTATGCGCGAAAGGTTAAACCCCGCCACGGTAGCTGAGCCTTCCTTCAGCGGTATCTGTGCATTCAGCGTTTTGATAATGCTGGTTTTGCCGCTTCCGACACGTCCCACAAGGTAAACGAACTCGCCCTTTTCAACCCTGAGGTTAACACCGGTAAGGACCAGGTGGTCTGATTGCCAGATTGTACAGTCTGTAAGTTCAATTATTGTGTCGAGCGGAGGCGGGGTTTCCATGACTGCCTTAATTTGCCGCAAAATAGCGAAAGATTGATAATTAACAGACAGGTGTTGATAAAATCAATACTAAAGCCATTTTCACGGCGTTTAATAGTTGTAATTTTAAACTTTGTTCCGCGGGGCGGAATAGTTAGTATAATTATCAGAATACCAGTGTGTTTGAGTCATGAAAAGGGAACGGGAACCAGGGTTATGAAAATAGGTTTTAGTATTGGAGCGCAGGCAGGAGGGGTCTTACTGACCCTGCTGCTGCTATTGCCGTTGACAAATTCGACAGCACAGGTAGCAATTACCGCCGGATCGGTCTCGGATGATTTCAGTAATGCCATTGATCTTTTCAACAGGGAAAAATATGCAGCTGCCATCAGGATTTTTGACCGGATAATTTCAGACCGGGGCGCAGATGGAACCGTAGAGGTTTCGGAAGCGGCCTATTGGGGAGCACTTGCTTCGATGAGGCTTTTCCTTCCCGATGCAGAGCCAAGAATGGTGAACTATATGGCTGCAAATCCTGTCAGTCCGAGGTTAAATGATGCCCTTAACGAACTTGGCGATTTCTTTTACCAGTCGAAAAACTACCGCAAGGCTGCCGATTACTACGATAATGTACACAGGCTTGAGCTTGCACCGGAGAAGCTGGAGACATATTTTTTCAGACGGGGTTATTCACTTATGATGAGGGGAGAGGGACCTGCGGCGATGCTGATGTTTTCGGAGCTTAAAGATATTGATACGGAGTACCGTTCTCCGGCTCTTTACTACTTTTCGCACCTGGCATATGACGACAGGAAGTACCAGACTGCCATGGAGGGATTCATGAAGCTGAGGGAGGATGAGACCTTTGGCGGTGTGGTGCCCTTTTACATTGTTCAGATTCTTTACCTGCAGAAAGACTATGACGGAATCATGGCTATTGCCCCGGGCTTGCTCAGCAAGGCAGGAAAGGACAGGGAGGTAGAGTTATACAGGTTTATAGGTGATGCCTACTACAACAAGGGTGATTACCGGAAGGCGCTTGAATACCTTGAGAAATTCAGCGGAGCTACCAGGATATCATCGCGCGAGGACAAGTATCAGCTGGCCTACAGTTACTACAAGACCGGTGATTTTGACAAGGCAATAAAACTACTGAATGAGATATATTCCCCGAATGATATTCTGAGTCAGAATGCCTGGATGATACTGGGAGCGTGTTACCTGCAGAAGGATGACAAGTACCGGGCGAGGCTTACTTTCGGGGCGGCCTCGAAAATGGGTTTCGACAGGAAACTGAAGGAGGAGGCTCTCTTCAACTATGCCAAACTGACCTATGAAACTTCTGCCTCACCATTTGGCGAGGCCATAGCGGCTTTCCAGGACTACATAAATGAGTTTCCGGGTTCCGGCAGGATTGATGAGGCATATAACTTTCTGGTGCTGACCTATATACAGGCCAGGAACTATCAGGCAGCACTGGCTTCACTCGATAAAATCACGAAAAAGAGTGACCCTCTTGAAGAGGCCTACCAGAGGGTTGCGTTCTTCAGGGGGCTTGAACTCTTCCGGAACCTCATGTTTGACCAGGCTATTGTGATGTTTGACAGGTCGCTGAGGTATGCGAGGCACAATATTGAGCTTAGGGCGCGTGCGGTTTACTGGAGGGGTGAATCGTATTACAGGAAGGGAGATTACACTTCAGCTATCGCCGATTACAGCGAGTTTATGGGAACCCCCGGTTCCCCCGCAACAGATGAATACAGGATGGCAAGGTATAACATGGGCTATACCTATTACAACACCGGGGATTATACGGCTGCCCTGAATATGTTCAGGGCCTTTGAGTCCGACCCCGACAAGAGGTACCCTGATATTCTGGCTGATGCCCGCAACAGGATAGCTGACTGCTATTACACCGCCACCGAATACCGGCAGGCTATTTCATATTTCGACATGGTAATTGGTTACGGCAGGGTTGATGCCGACTACGCCATGCATCAGAAGGGCTTTGCGCAGGGGCTGATGAATAACCAGCCCGGCAAAATTGAGACTCTTACCCTTTTGATGAACCAGTTTCCAAAGTCGTACCTGTTTCCGGATGCGCTTTTTGAGCGTGGCAGGGCATATGTGGCTGTGAATGACAACAGGCGGGGGGAGAGTGATTTCATCGGTGTTATCAACAACCACCCCACAAGCGCTTTTGTCCCCAGGGCGCACGTGCAGCTCGGGATGTTGTATTACAACACCGGTGAGAACCAGAAGGCTATTGAGCAGTACAAAACCGTAATAGATAAATACAGGTCGACTGCCGAAGCCAGAAACGCACTAACAGGACTGCGGAATGTTTACGTCGACATGAATGATGTTGACAGCTATTTCTCATATGTTAAGACACTGGGTTCGGGATATGCCGATGTGAATGTTTCAGAGCGTGATTCCCTGCTTTACAGGTCGGGCGAGAATTTCTACATGTCAGGCAACTGCGAAAGGTCAATGCAGGTATTCACCAGCTATCTGACCGAGTTCCCTTCAGGGCTTTATGTGGTCAA
>VGGM01000256.1 GCA_016868515.1 Bacteroidota bacterium
CCTACCTCAACGTATATTTTATCGATCCGACCCGGAGAGGCGGGGCTGACACTTACCTCCTCCATTGGCTGTGCGGTGGCGGCAAAATCGAGGGTTCGGGCTATTTTGGTTATCGTAAGTTCCATTACCTTAACCGGGAGAGCCTGCTTTTCAGCTTCAGCAGCCGTTTCTGCCTGCTCTTTACCGGCCGGGGGGGTGCACGATGCAACCATAGCAGCAATTATCGCTATTGTCGAAAGTTTCAGAATGTGGTTCATTTTCTTCGTGTTATTTTGTTAATATTCTTTTGTTTCTTATTTCAGTTAAAGGTTGCCGAGCAGCTTGTCGAGTGCCGTTTTGGCCTGAAGCAGGCTCATCAGCGCACTTACATAGTTGTTTTCGGCCTGCAGGTAGTTGGCGTTTGCCTGTGACAGTTCAAGGCTCGATGCCATCCCCTGGCTATATTTGTTTTCGAGGCTCTGGTACACCTTTTTGGCTAACTCAATATTGACCTTCTGCATCTTGTACTGTTCATTTGCGCTCATAAGGTTGAACCTTAGCTGACGTTCCTGAACCAGCAGTTGCTCGGTAACCAGTTGCTGACCCGTCTGTGCTTTAATAAGGTTCACATTGGCCTTCTTTATTCTAGCGTACCGCTCGCCGCTGGCAAAAATCGGTACCGAGAGCTGGAACCCGAGCATTGAATTGGGAAACCACTGCAGATCGTTCAGCTTGTCGCCCTGACCGCTCTTTGAATAGCTGTAGAAAGTGCTGAGAGTCGGAAGAACCATCGATTTCTGCATCTTCACTGCCAGTTCCGACATCTGCACCTGACCGTTAATAAGCCTGAAATCAATATTGTTCTGAATGTTGAATCCTGAGTTGATCAGGGTTTCGGCATCAACTGCGGCCATTATTGCCGGAAGCCTGTCGGTCAGGCTGATGTCAGTTTCAGGATCAACACCCAGTAAAAACCTCATCATGTTATAGTTGTACTCAATGTTTCGTTCCATCGAACTCCTCGAATTCCTTATCAGCGACAGGTTCAGTTCAACCTGCTCAACATCGGTCTCTTCAGCCATTCCGGCACCAAGCATGGCCCTGGTCGATGCGAGTGTCTTCTCCATAGTCTCAATGTTCCCGTCAATTATGCCCATCGATTCCTCCGAGATAAGTATAAGGTAATAGCTCATGGTTACTGCCTCGCGTATCTCCAGTTCCGATTTTGCCAGGCTCAGTGTTGCAAGCTTCTGTGCCAGTGAAGCTGTCTGAATTCCGACAATATAGGCACCGTTGAACAGAAGCATTGAAGCCTGTGCACTAAAACCCGTATTGTATTTCGACCCGAACTGAACCGGTATCTTCTCGCCGGGCTGGCCAAAAAACTCACCAGGAAGCAGTGTGGTCATAAGTTTAAGGTTGTCGTTCAGTGAGGCGTTGCCGTTTACCTGTGGCAATCCGGGCGCGATGGCCTCCCATAGTCCGTATTTTGAGGCCTCGGTATCGAGCCTCGATGAACGCACCGAAAGGTTGTTCTCAATGGCATATTCAACCGCCCGGGCAAGTGTCAGTTCAATCTTCTCTTCTCCCCGGGGTGAGGCAGGTGCCACAACCGTGAGCAGAGGAAAAATCATAATAATCGCAATTAACCTTTTCATCTTTCTATTTTGTTTCTGATCGTTTATCAATGTTTCTTTTTTAAAAGCTGATATCAAATCCGGAGAGATACTTCTCTATCAGTCTGATTCCTTTAGGGGTACAGATTCCTTTAAGGTAGTTTATATAGATGTTTCTTACAATTGCCTCTCTTGAGAAATCGGACGCCGGAAAAAGGTCAAAGTCACCCGTGAGCCTGAAAATACCATACATACCCCTGTTAACCAGTTCGGGATTCAGATCGCCTGTAAACGATCCCTCAGCTATACCCTGCTCAATGATTTTCAGCGACCCGCTGAGGTCGGGCATTGAGCAAACACCTCTCTCCTCGAATATGTGCTGGTATTTCTTCAGGTCGGAGTAGAATACAGGGTTCATCCTTCTGAAATGGTCGCCTGTAACACGCAACAATCTGAAAATAGCTTCAATTGAATTGCCCGATTCCTTCAGGGTGGCTTCTACCAGATCCTTTCTTTTCTCCTCCATACACCGCATAACCGTCACTAGCAATTCATCCTTGTCGCGGAAATTCTCGTATATGGTCCGTTTCGATATACCAAGGCTTGAAGCCAGCATATCCATTGTTACCGCCCTTATTCCATACGACTGGAACATGAGGGCAGCCTGATCTATTATCCTGTTTTTACAATCGTTCATGGCTATGTAACAAATCCGGGTGCAAAAATGTTTAAACTATTCCGGTTTAAAAAGTTTTCCATGGTCAACAGCCATAATTAATATATAAGTGCCCGTTTCCGGTCGGTGAATGGCTTGCCGACGCCGGCTTTGAAGGCAACCGGTTTCGGGGTGCTCTGTTTTCCTTCCGTATCTGTTCATTGGCCTGGCCTGTGATTATCTCAAAGCTTTGCTTATATTTACTTTTTTGAAGTTGTTATTGACAGGTGCAGTTACTGCCGGAAAAAATGACACAGCCTATGAAAGTATTCGTCACCGGTGCCGATGGTATGCTTGGAAGCTCGCTCGTAAGGGTCCTGCTAAGCCGCGGCCATGAAGTTTGTGCGCTGATTCACCCCGACTTTTCGACCGGCACCCTCGATGGTCTCGGTATCAGAAAGTTTAACGGCAGCATCCTCAATCTGGCGGAGCTTGAAACCTTCGTTACAGGGTATGATGCTGTTATACATGCGGCTGCTTCAACTTCAACCTGGCCGTCGCGTTCCGAAGCAGTACGAAGGGTTAATATTGAGGGAACCGCGAACATTATTGAAGCTTCGCTGAAAACGGGTATCCGCCGGTTTATCTATGTCGGTTCGGGCAGTTCGGTAAATACCGCTCCCGATGCAGGAAACAGGTATGCCTTTCCCGGGGCAAAATACAGGCTCGACTATATCGACTCGAAGTACTGTGCCCTTCAGCTTGTGATGGAGGCTGCATCCAGGAGGCAACTGCCGGCCCTGGCGGTTCTTCCCACATATATGATTGGTCCATACGACTCGCTGCCCGGTTCCGGTAAAATGATAATTGCCCTGGCAACCGGCAAACTGAAATTCTATACCCGGGGCGGACGGAACTTCGTGGCTTCGGCCGATGTGGCCGTTGCCACTGCCAATGCCCTCGAAAAAGAAGAAACCGGGAAATGGTACATTGCCGGTAACGAGAACCTCACCTACAGGGAGTTCCTCTCAAAGGCCGCAGAGGTTGTCGGGCGGCCTGCCCCGAAGATCCCTGTCCCGGGATGGCTGGTTAAAACAATTGGTATTGCCGGTGAACTGGCAGCCCGGATTACCGGTAAGGCCCCCATGTTGTCATACCCGATGGCAAGGATATCGTGCGACACGCACTTCGTGCAGAGCCATGAGGCTGTGGCAGGCCTTGGTATGCCACAGACACCCATTGAGGAAGCAATAAAGGAATGCTATGAGTGGTTTGAAAATAACGGTTACCTGAAAACTAATGACTATGATAAATAACTACAATGTCAGTTTCAACTGGCTCGAGGGAGATATCAGCGTGTTTGTGCCGGTGTTGCTTGCACTTGTTT
>VGGM01000257.1 GCA_016868515.1 Bacteroidota bacterium
TGCCTACAGGTTTGAGTCGGCGCTGAAGGGCGACATGACGGTGATGAATGAGATTGCCGACATTCAGTTTCCGGCGGGAACCATGGCCTGGTACCCCCGCGAGGAGAGTTTTATGTCGCATAACGAGCGCACATACCTGTATGCTTCGGCCGACACAATAAAGGAGGCCCACCTGGCGAGCCTTCCGGCGGTGTTCGTCACCGGCGGCATAAACGTACTGCTTACCGAGTCGGACCTGGAGGATTATCCCGGCATGTGGATAAGGGGTAACGACCGCGGGGGCGTGAAGGGTGTGTGGCCTGCCTATCCGGCAGAAGAGCGGCTGAGGGGCGACAGGAACCTGCTGGTAACAGAAAGGGAAGAGTATATAGCCGCAACGAAGGGGACACGCACCTTCCCCTGGAGGGCGTTTATCATTACCCCCGATGATGCGGGCCTTGTTGAGAGCGACATGGTGATAAAGCTGGCTCCCGAATGCCGGCTTACGGAGACCGGCTGGATTAAGCCGGGCAAGGTGGCATGGGACTGGTTCAACTATAATAATATATATGGTGTTGACTTCAGGGCAGGACTGAACACCGAGACGTACAAATACTATATCGACTTTGCCTCTGAAAACGGCATTGAGTACATAATACTCGACGAGGGGTGGTACAAGCTTGGCAACGTGCTCGACATTGCCCCGGGGTTTGATATGCCCGAACTGTTCAGGTACGCTGAGGAAAAAAACGTCGGCATCATTCTGTGGGTGGTGTGGAAGACATTCTACGACCAGATTGACGAGGCGCTTCCGAAGTTTGCGGAGTGGGGAGCCAAGGGTATAAAGGTCGACTTCATGCAGCGCGACGACCAGTGGATGGTGAACTATTACCACGAGATAGCACGGCGGGCCGCAGATTACAGGCTGCTTGTCGATTTTCACGGTTCGTACAAGCCGGTGGGGATGATACGCACATGGCCCAATGTGCTTACAAGCGAAGGGGTTAAGGGCCTTGAGCACTGTAAATGGAGCGACGAGGCCAATCCCGAGCACAATGTAACCCTCCCGTTTACCCGCATGGTTGCCGGTCCGATGGACTACACTCCCGGCGCCATGGTAAATATGGACAGGAACAGCTTCAAGCCTATGTACTACAGGCCCGCGAGCCCGGGCACCCGTGTGCATCAGATGGCCATGTACGCCGTGTATGAGAGTCCGTTGCAGATGCTGGCCGACAATCCCTCAAACTACAGGCGCGAGCCCGAGTGCACCTCGTTTATGGCGGCGATGCCGGTGGTATGGGATGAGACAAGGGTGCTGCACGCCAAAATCGGCGATTATATAGTTGTTGCACGCCGCAACGGCAAAGAGTGGTTTATCGGCGGCATGACCGACTGGACGGCGCGCGAATTCAGTCTCGACCTGTCGTTCCTGCCGGAGGGCAGCTATACGATGACATCGTTTGCCGATGGTATCAATGCCGACAGGTATGCATCAGACTGGAAGAGGAGTGTAACGGACATTAAGAAGGGCGACACTGTTGATATAAAGATGGCCCCCGGCGGCGGTTGGGTGGCCCGCATAACCCCCCGCTGAAACCGGCATTATGAAGCAATACCTCGATCTGCTCGGCCATGTTCTGGAGCACGGAACGGTAAAGGGCGACCGCACCGGCACCGGCACCATCAGCGTGTTCGGCTACCAGATGAGGTTCGATCTGTCGGAAGGTTTTCCGCTGATGACCACCAAGAAGCTTCACGTGAAATCGATAATTCACGAACTGCTGTGGTTTATCAGTGGTGACACCAACATCGGGTATCTGCAGGATAACGGTGTGCGGATTTGGAACGAGTGGGCCGACGGCGAGGGCAACCTCGGTCCGGTTTACGGTTCGCAGTGGCGCTCGTGGCCCACGGCACGCGGCGGCAGCATTGACCAGCTGCAGCAGGTTGTTGATTCGATACGCAGCAACCCCGACTCGCGGCGCCATATTGTCACAGCCTGGAATCCGGGTGAAATAGATAATATGGCTCTGCCACCGTGCCATATACTGTACCAGTTTTATGTTGCCGGCGGCAGGCTTTCGTGCCAGCTATACCAGCGCAGCGCCGACATATTCCTTGGGGTTCCGTTCAACATAGCCTCATACTCATTCCTGCTGCTGATGATGGCTTCGGTAACCGGGCTCAGGCCGGGCGAATTTATCCACACCCTCGGCGATGCTCATATATACCTCAACCATACCGAACAGGTAAGGCTTCAGCTATCGCGGGAACCGATGCCGCTGCCGGCGGTGAGGGTTAACCCGCGCGTAAGCGACATAACATCATTCAGGTACGAAGATTTTACTATTGAGAATTACAATGCCCACCCCCATATCAAGGGTGACATTTCAGTATAAATGATATGACGATTTCGATAATAGTTGCCGTTGCCCGCAACAATGCCATAGGGCTTGACAATGAGCTGCTGTGGCACCTGCCGGCCGACCTGAAGAGGTTCAAGCGGATCACTTCGGGTAAGTGCGTGATAATGGGAAAGAAGACATGGGAGTCGCTTCCGGTGAAGCCTCTGCCCGGAAGAAAGAACATTATCCTTACCGACAATCCCGGCGACTGCTTTAACTGCTCGCACACCTCGTTTTCCATTGACGATGCACTGGCACAGTGCAGTGAATGTGACGAGGCCTTCGTGATAGGGGGCGGATCGGTTTACCGCCAGTTTATGGAGCTGGCCGACAGGCTGTATATCACACATGTTGACCGCGACTACGAGGCTGATACCTTTTTCCCCGCCATTGATCCGGCTGTGTGGGAGGTTGGTGAGGTGGAGGGTGATTTTTTTGATGAGGCCAACGGATTTAAATACAGATATATAACATACCGCAGGCGCAAACATTGATTTTTTTTTTGCATTGTTTTAAACCAAAGCTACCTGCCGGCATCTATAAGCTGTAAACGAAACAAAAACTTAAATTCCAGTAACTATGAAAAAGTTTGCATTCTTATCAATAGCAGCGGCGCTGGTTTCTTTCTGAACTCGTGCGAGAAGAGCGGAAAACTTACCGACTCCGACATTAACCTGGCCGATGACGATGCCGTTACCGAAACCATTTTCGATGACATATTCAGTTCGGTCGATATTGCCTCGATAGCTCTCGAGGGGGCTGGCAAGGAGGGTTTCACAAAGGGTAACCTGCTGGTTGCCGACTCGTGTCCGGTAATTACAGTCAACCATCCCGACGGCACCACCTGGCCCAAGATTATCACCATCGATTACGGCGCAGGTTGCACTCTCAATGAGATGACCCGCAAGGGCAAGATAATAATTGAGATAACTGCCATGAGGCATGTATCCGGTTCGAAGCGTACCGCAACATTCGACAACTACTATTTCAACGATATAAAGGTTGAGGGAACCAAGGTTATTGAGAACCTCGGGCCAAACAGTGCGCAGAATATTGTTATTGCAATAACACTGACCGGCGGCAAGATAACCCTTCCCGACGGCAAGACCGTTGAGCGTGAGGTAGACCGCGAGAGGGAGTGGATTGCCGGAATGGCTACCCCGAGATATCTCTGGGACGATGAGTGCCTTATCACCGGTACTACTTCAGGGAAGAACAT
>VGGM01000258.1 GCA_016868515.1 Bacteroidota bacterium
AATCAGTCTGCCTGTCTTCTCGGTAATGTTGATGGTTTTGACTCCCTTTCCTCCGCGGTTGGTAGTTCTGTAGTCTTCAATCGAAGATCTCTTACCGTATCCGTTTTCCGATACGACCAGAATATCCTCCATTTCCTCACCTACGGTAACCATTCCTATCACCTTATCATTGGCGCCTGCCAGCCTGATACCCCTGACACCTGTTGCTGTTCTCCCCATGGGCCTGACTGTCTTTTCCGGGAATCGTATTGCCCTGCCCGATCTGATTGCCAGCATAATCTGGTGATTGCCGTTTGTAAGGCGTGCCTCAAGCAGTTCGTCACCCTCCCTTACTGTTATTGCATTAACACCATTTGCCCTGCGCCTTGAATATGCCTCCAGAGAGGTCTTCTTGATAACACCTTTGGTGGTGCAAAGGACAATGAAGTTATTATTGATATACTCCTCCTCATGCAGGTTTTTAACATTAATGAAAGCACGAACTGAGTCACCCTGTTCAAGGTTTATCACATTCTGGATGGCCCTGCCCTTCGAGGTCCGGGTTCCTTCAGGTATCTCATAAACCTTCAGCCAGTAACATTTGCCCCATTGAGTGAAGAAGAGCATAGTGTTATGCATTGTTGCTATATAGAGATGCTCGATGAAGTCTTCATCCCTGGTATTGCTTCCCCTCGATCCGGTTCCTCCCCTGTTTTGCCTTCTGAACTCAGTCAATGGCGTACGCTTTAAATAGCCCATATGTGAAATGGTAATTACCATCTCTTCATCGGCATAGAAATCTTCAGGATTAAACTCACCTTCGTCGGGAACTATCTCGGTCCGGCGTTTGTCGCCGTATTTCTCCTTCACCTCCTTTAGCTCATCCTTGATTATCTGCATTTGCAGGTCGTAACTCTCCAGTACACTCTTCAGGTGATCAATAAGCCTCATTATTTCTTCATATTCAGCCCTCAGTTTACTCTGCTCCAAACCTGTAAGCTGCCTCAGTCTCATTTCAACAATAGCTCTTGACTGGATGTCGGAGAGTGAAAATCTCTCCATGAGCCTTTCGCGGGCAATATCGGGTGTCTGGGATGACCTGATAATGGCTATAACCTCATCAATGTTGTCACTGGCAATAATAAGTCCTTCAAGTATATGGGCCCGTTTCTCAGCCTCAGCAAGCTCAAACCTCGTCCTTCTCAGAATGATCTCATGCCGGTGCCTGACGAAACTGTCAATCATCTCTTTCAGGTTGAGGGTTCTTGGCCGGCCCTTTACCAGTGCTATATTGTTTACATTAAATGATGTCTGAAGCTGTGATTGTTTGTAGAGGTTGTTAAGTACCACATTTGCAGTGGCTTCCTTTTTCAGGATTATGACTACCCGCATGCCGGTGCGGTCCGATTCATCATTAATATATGAAATTCCCTCAAGCTTCTTCTCATTGATAAGGTCGGCGATTTTCCTTATCATCTCGGCTTTGTTGACCAGATATGGTATTTCAGTAATTATTATACACTCACGTCCCGAAGGCGTTATCTCAATTTCGGTCCTTGACCTTACCACTATCCTTCCTCTGCCTGTCTCAAAGGCATCACGTATTCCCTGCTCGCCATATATTATACCACCTGTTGGAAAATCAGGGCCCTTCACATAGCGCATCAGCTCAGCAACGGTAGTTTCCCTGTTATCTACATATGCCACTGTTGCATCGACAATTTCAGCAAGGTTGTGCGGCGGCATATTGGTAGCCATACCAACTGCTATCCCCGAGGCTCCGTTTATCAGCAGATTGGGTATCCTGGCAGGCAAAACTGACGGTTCCTCCAGCGAATCATCGAAATTATTCTGAAAATCAACCGTATCCTTTTCAATATCCGAAAGCATCTCCTCAGCAATGCGTCTCAGTCTTGCCTCGGTGTATCTCATTGCCGCCGGGCTGTCGCCATCAACCGAACCGAAGTTTCCCTGGCCGTCGACCAGCGGATACCTTAGCGACCATTCCTGGGCCATCCTTACCATTGCTTCATATACCGATGAATCGCCGTGCGGATGATACTTACCAAGCACCTCCCCTACTATCCTGGCTGACTTCTTATATGGACGGTTTGAAAGCACTCCCAGTTCCGACATTCCGAACAATACCCTCCTGTGAACCGGCTTCAGGCCATCCCTGACATCGGGAAGTGCCCTGGCAACAATTACCGACATTGAATAGTCGATATATGCCGATTTCATCTCCTCCTCAATATTGACCTTGATAATCTTTTCCCTCTCTATCATAAGAGACTGTTTATTAATTGTTTACGTGTGAAAAATCTCCCTTTTCAGGGAACTTACGAAGATACTCATTTTCGTACATTTAAATGACGATACCGGCGACTAATTTTTAACATTCGGTGTTTAAAACTGGGCATGATAATTGCCACATAATAAATTCATAAAAAGAGTAACTTTGGAACGGCGCTCAATTATCATTTTCAATGAGAAAATGACAAAATGACACAGATTGAAAAAAGAGAACAGATGGACGCACAATTTTCACAACGGGTAAAAGATATATTGGCCTACAGTAAGGAGGAGGCAATCAGGATGGGCAACAGCCACATCAGTCCCGAGCACCTTTTCCTGGGCATTTTACGTGACGGGGAGGGCTTGGCAATTGATATACTTATAAATCAGGGTGCTGACCTTTTGTCATTGAAGAGTTCAATTGAGAAGAGTATAAGGGTTGATAATCCGGTTCCCCTGATCGACAGGGAACTTATTCCTCTGCTCAAGAGCACCGAGAGGGTGCTTAAGCTTGTTTATCTTGAAGCCAAGGCCATGAAGAGCGGCACAATTGAATCGGAACACCTGTTGCTGGCCATACTGAAGGATGAAGCATCGCTGATTACCCGCATACTTTCGGAGCTTGATATTGACTACATGAGTGTACGCAGGACAATTGAGAACGACACACCTTCCTCAAAAGCCGACTTTCCCCGCGAGGATGATGATGAGATGCAGGGATTTGGAGGAGGTCAGGGCCGCGGGCAGGGACAGGCACCCGGTTCGAAGTCATCATCAGAGACTCCGGTTCTCGATAATTTCGGAATTGACCTGACAAAGGCGGCCGAAGAAGGAAAGCTTGATCCCATAGTAGGCAGGGAAAGGGAGATTGAGAGACTTGCCCAGATATTGTCGCGCCGTAAAAAGAACAATCCCGTCCTGATAGGTGAACCCGGTGTTGGAAAATCGGCAATTGCCGAAGGCCTTGCCCTCCGTATCGTAAAGAAGAATGTATCGAGGGTTTTGTTCAACAAGAGGGTTGTTACACTTGATCTGGCATCGATTGTTGCAGGAACCAAGTACCGCGGACAGTTTGAGGAGAGGATGAAGGCTATTCTGAATGAGCTTGCCAAGAATGACAATATCATCCTCTTCATCGATGAGATACACACCATTGTGGGAGCCGGTGGTGCTACCGGATCGCTCGATGCAGCAAACATGCTCAAACCCGCACTGGCAAGGGGTGAAATTCAGTGTATCGGGGCAACCACCCTTGATGAATACCGGCAGCATATTGAGAAAGACGGGGCCCTGGAGCGT
>VGGM01000259.1 GCA_016868515.1 Bacteroidota bacterium
TTTTGAATTTGCCGGTAATGGCTCCGTATATTATTCCGAGTATTGCTGCAAAGACAAACAGGAAGGCAATGAATCCCTTAAGAACCGGCGAAGTGAGTATTGAGTTGTCTGGTCCGCGCAGAAAACCATCAGCAGGAAGAAGTAAAAGAAGCATAGTTAAAAAGATCAGCAGTACAGCTGCCATAACCCATACAATTCCCTTTTTCTCCCCGGGGTTCAGCCTGTCAAGAGGCTCTGGTTCAACATGGCCTGTGTAGACACCAAGCCTCGGTTCCACAAACCTGCTGGTGACCCAGGTTCCGGTGAGTGCAATTACAAAAGTCGATACTGCCATGAAGTAGTAGTTGGCAGTTGGCAGCACCAGGTAACCGGGGTCAATTATGTGCGCCGCTTCCGTCGAGAGTCCTGCCAGCAACGGATCGATTGTTCCTATCAGCACATTGGCACTGAACCCGCCTGAAACACCGGCGAAGGCGGCTGCCATTCCGGCAATGGGATGGCGGCCTACAGAATGGAAGATTACCCCTGCGAGCGGGATGATAAGCACATAACCAAGGTCGGATGCGACATTTGATATAATTCCTGTGAATACGATTACAAAAGTAAGAATCCTTCGCGGCGACTTCAGCACCAGCAACCTGATTGCAGCGCTGATCAGGCCGCTGCTCTCGGCTATGCCGATACCAAGTATGGCCACCATCACAATACCCAGAGGAGCAAAACCGGTGTAGTTGTTGACCATCTCAAGCATTATGCGGTGAAAACCGCCCTTCGACAGCAGGTTGACAGTCGCAATGGTTTCACCCGTAACGGGGTGTGTCACTGCCCATCCTGCAATGTGACCGATCCATGAAAAGAGCAGCGCCAGCAGCGCCAGTATCAAAAAAAGTGTTGCGGGGTGGGGCAGGGCGTTGCCTCCAACCTCAACCCAGTGAAGTATCTTCGCAAGACCCCTCTTTTTTTTGTCAGCCATATTGTGAATCCTTTTTTCGATTTTTCACAATAAAGCAATTTTTTTCCACCTGCAAAAATCGGTCACATATTCAGCGCCTCATTCAGGCTTCCCATTCTGTAGCCCTCAATGTCGATGGTAACGTACCTGAATCCGTACGACTTCAGGGTTCTCACAACCTCACTGCGCAATGGTTCCGCCATTATGAGGGGAACCAGGGCCGGTTCAACCTCGATACGGGCTATATCGCCATGACACCTTACACGCGACACCCTGAAACCATTCTTCATCAGGTACTTCTCCGAAAGTTCTATCTTAAGCAGATCCTCCTGCTTAATCTCACTGCCATACGGAATTCGTGAATACAGACATGCATAAGCCGGCTTGTCCCATGTGAATAACCCCAGGCGCTGTGATTGCTCTCTTATCTCCTTCTTTGTAAAGCCCAGTTCAAGCAGCGGACTCAGTACCTTAAGCTCCTGTACCGCAGCCATGCCCGGACGGTAATCGGCGGTGTCATCGGCATTGCTGCCGTCAAGTACATACTCAATTCCCAGCTCACGGGCCTTGTCAAGCACCTGCCCGAACTCGGTCTTCTTGCAGTGGTAGCACCTGTCGGCCGGATTCATCCTCACTGCCTCCTCAATGTCGGGCGAGTCGATTATTATATGCCCCGAACCGGTAAGGGCAGCAATGTTGATGGCATCCTCCAGTTCACTTCTTGGCAGGGCCGGTGAATCAATGGTTATACCTACGGCATTATCTCCCAGCTCCCTGGTGGCTGCAGCCAGCAGAAATGAACTGTCGACACCACCCGAAAAGGCGACAGCAACCCTGCCGAGTCGCTTCAGCATCCCGGCCAGCTTATTGTATCTCTCCTCCATGCCTGCTCCCTTTCCTACATGCCGAGGTTCTTCATAGCCTCGTAAACCAGGAACGCCGGCCATACTATTGCCTTCAGGAACCCAAGCACACCTGTCCAGAACGATGCTGCCGCCGAAATGTAGTAAACTGCTGCACCAATTAATCCGAGTCCGTAAACTGCCCCTGCTACAGGAGCACTTCCCCTTGAATCCTTACTCATCTTCTCCCTTTTTTCTGTTTTACATTGTGGTTCTGAAACCCCAAACTTACAGTTTTTCAGAAGTTATTCCATCAGGTAGATTAAGGAATTTTTGTCTCTTACTCTTCTCTCTCCAGCCGGTTGTATTTCCTCATTATTCCAAGCACCTCATCTACAGGCAGTGCCTGCGACCTCACCCTTCCGTTGAGGCCTGTAACGGTCTCTGCCGCGAAAAGAGAGTTGATTATGGCCTCTTCGGTAGCCTCAACCGCCGCCTGGAACAGTATATCAATCCTGTCGCTGCGGAACTGTCTGCGGTCTTCAACAAGCTGCCGCGACGAGTGTAACACCCTGTTCTCACTGGCAGTTGAAATGGCAATTACATAGTCGCCACTGCCATTCGTGGCAATTCCCCCGGCCCTGGCCATGCCAAACGATGCCCTTAACGCAAGCCGCTCCAGATCGCGAACACTCAGCGGGGCATCGGTAATTACGACAATCATGCACGAGCCATCCTCCTTTGGAACATCGCCCTCGCTCCTGAATCTCTGCTTGCCGAGTTCAATCCCAACCGGCACACCATCAATCTGTAACATGCCGCCGAAGTTGGTCTGTACAAGAACACCAACGGTAAAGCCTCCCGACGATTCAGGCAGCAGGCGCGAAGCCGTACCGATGCCACCCTTGAATCCCAGGCATTGCGTGCCGGTTCCCGCACCCACATTCCCCTCGGCGACAGAGCCTCCTTTGGCTGATTTAATGGCCTCTGCCACATGCCCGGCCTTAACGTGGCGTCCCCTTATGTCGTTCAGACCTCCGTCGTTGGTCTCGCCAACTACCCCGTTAACACTTCGTACACCCCTGTTCTCGGGCATCGAAATGGTATAATCAATAAGCCCCTCCAGCCCGGCCGCAATGCTCAGGGTGTTGGTTAATATTACCGGCGTCTCAATGGTTCCGAGCTCCCTTACCTGGGTTACCCCGGCCAGCTTTCCGAAGCCGTTGGCTACAAAAATGGCAGCCGGAACCTTCTCCTGGAAGATATTGCCCTCGTGTGGTACTATGGCCGTAACACCCGTGTTTATTGTATCACCCTGTCTGAGGGTTACCTGGCCCACTTTCACGCCGGGTACATCGGTAATGGCATTCAGTGAACCCGGCGCCAGCACACCAAAGCTTATTCCATAATCGCGCGGACGCATCTTCTGCCCCTGCGCCTCAGGCGCCGCTGCCATCAGCATTACCATAAAAACCTCTAAGCAAATCACTATCCGTCTCATATATAGTTATTTAATACATTTCCGGCGACCCTGCACAGTATTACAACCTTGTAACAGCAGGACGATTGGGGGGTGGGGGCGACACCTTTTGTCGAAAACAGCCGGCAGCCTCCCGGCAACAGTGTCGAAACCCGGCTTCTTCTTTATCTCCCTGACTGCTTGCATGTAATTGTTTCGATCTTAAGCTTCAGCACTACCATTCTCCCAATCTGCCCCTCACGGTATTCCATTTTCCCTGCAGCTCCGTTATGGGCCATTAATATATCAAGCCCCTTCC
>VGGM01000260.1 GCA_016868515.1 Bacteroidota bacterium
ATAATAATCTCACTGTTTGCCCTGGCTATATACTCCGCAAATCCCGGCCCGTAGCCATGCGCCCTGCTCACCCCTACACTGCGGTGCCCCCCGGGCGGGTATAGGGCAGCTGTAACAGCCGACCTGGCGGCCTCAGCACTGTTGACCATCGGAACCAGAATGCCGTCACAACCCAGGTCAAGCACCCTCTTAATCCATATCTCGTCATTTCCCGGCACCCTAACAATCGTCAGCAGCCTGCCTGCTGCCGCATTCAGCAGAGAATGCACATCCGACAGTGCCAGCCCAGAGTGTTCCATGTCAATCAGTATCCAGTCAAACCCTGCAGCAGCGATAATCTCAACCGACTGGGGCACGGGAAGTGATACAATGGTACCCTTAAGATATCGCTTTCCCCCTTTAAAGTCTCTCTTCATAGCTTATTGCATTATACTCAAACAACCCGGTCAGGGGTACAGCAGATATTTGGCCCTCAATATCTTGAACTCCTCAACGCCCGGCTGCCAGCTCTCCCGGATCTCTTCGGCACTCATGCCTGCCTCAATCTGTTCGCGAAGCTTCCTGGTTCCGGCAAGGGTATCGAAATAACCCCTGAAAAACCTGCTCTTGTCGGGGTAGGCATTGTATGCCTCTATTACCCGGCTCAAATCGAGCTTTCCTGTAGGAACCAGCCCTTTCGCGGTGGCATCACGCAAATCGACGCCATAGCAGGTAACATCACGGTGCGGGGGATTACCGGCCGCGGGCCTGCTCACGGGGGTAAAACTGAAGGTGTAAATACCTTCAAATTCGGGCGCCCCGAAAACCTGAAAGGGAAAATCGGTTCCCCTGCCCAGCGAGACGTTCGTCCCCTCGAAAAAGCAGATTGAAGGATATAGATATACCGAGTTCTGATTAGGAAGATTGGGCGATGGCGGTATGGGAAGATCATACAGTGTGGCGTGGGTATAGTTGAGGCATTTGATGACCTCTAGGTCGGCTTTTACTCCGCCGGCCAGCCACCCCTCACCATTAACCATCAGAGCATATTCCCCTATCGTCATGCCGTGCGAAACCGGCACAGGGTGTTTTCCCACGAAACTCTCAAACCCGGGCTCCCTGACAGGCCCGTCAATCATGAATCCGTTGGGATTGGGCCTGTCGAAAATAATGCACTTAATCCCGTTCTCGGCACACGCCTCCATTACATAGTGCATAGTTGAAATGTAGGTGTAGAACCTCATTCCAACATCCTGAATATCAAAAATTACCACGTCAATATCCTGCAGATCCTCCGGCACCGGCTTGAATTTCGACCCGTAAAGGCTGATAATCTTCACGCCAGTAATTTCATCAATGCCACCGGTAATCGGATCGCCGGCTCCGGCCATTTCGCGGAACCCGTGTTCGGGTGCGAATATTGCCCTCACATCGACACCAGCAGCGAGCAGGGTGTCAACAAGATGGGTATTCCCCACAATGGTAGTCTGATTGGCGGCTATCGCCACCCGTTTACCCTCAAGAAGTGGCAGATAGTCGGCCGTCCGCTCTGCCCCGGTTACCGGAGCTGCTGCGTCATTCGCAGGCTGGCACCCCGAAATGATGGTAATAATCAGCAGAATAAACAGTGGTTTCATTTGCGGTAAGTTGGTTTGTCGTTTTACGGCCGGCAGTGGTTCCGCCATTATGGTAACCGCAACCGGCCATATTGCCTCAAATTTATTAATTTTGAGGCGTTGACAACATGAACACTCCATATTTTATAGCAAAAAGACTCATCAGGGAGCGAAGGGGTGAGGCATCATTCTCCAGACCCATTAACGTTATTGCCATTGCGGGTATAGCACTGGGCGTCGCCGTGATGATACTCGCACTCGCTATCCTTACCGGCTTCAAACAACAGATACGCGACAAGGTGGCGGGTTTCGGGTCGCATATCCAGGTAGTGAACCTCGACTCAAACACTTCATACGAAACCGCGCCGGTGTCGGCCGAACAGGAGTTCATTCCAAAACTGAGTGAGATACCGGGGATTATTCACATCCAGACCTTTGCCACCAAGGCCGGCATCATCCAGGCCAATGAAAATATCCAGGGAGTTGTTCTCAAGGGTATAGGAAGCGATTTCGACTGGAGCTTCTTCCGCTCAAACCTTACCGGGGGCGATGTCTTTACCGTAAACGACTCGGTGAGAACAAACAACGTGGTAATTTCCAGGAAACTGTGCGACCTGCTTGGACTGAAGGCAGGAGACAGCTTCGCAATGCATTTCGTGCAGGACCCGCCTCGTATGCGGCAGTTCACAATCTCAGGGATCTACGAAACCAGCCTCGGTGAATTCGACATGCTGTGGGTCTTCTGCGATATAGGGCATATACGGCGCCTTAACGGCTGGGATGACAACCAGGTGAGCGGCTTCGAAATCTTCATCAGCAAATTCAGCGACCTCGAGTATCTTACTTTTCTCGTCCGCGATGCCATAGGTTATACCATAGCAGAGGATGATGAACGACTTAAGGTGTCAAATATAAGGATGAGATACCCCCAGATTTTTGACTGGCTTAACTTCCAGGACCTCAACGTGGTGGTAATAATTGTACTGATGCTGATTGTGGCCGGATTCAACATGATCTCCGGACTGCTGATCCTTATACTCGAGAAAACAAGCATGATAGGCATACTCAAGGCTGTGGGCGCTACCGATAAGCTAATAAGCAGGGCCTTCCTCTACCAGGCTGCCTGGCTCACCGGCAAGGGTCTCTTCTGGGGAAATCTCACCGGTATAGGATTGGCGTGGCTGCAACTGCGTACCGGAGCAATATCGCTCGACCCCGCTTCCTACTACCTCTCTACGGTGCCCATAAACCTCGACCCTCTCCATATCATCGTCCTGAATGCAGGAACCATGGCCGCAATTATTATTATGCTGCTTATTCCGGCACGGCTCATCGGCCGGATTACCCCTGTAAAGGCCATAAGATTTGACTGACACACCAGGGAACCGGAACAACCGGCACCCGAAATTTTTATTTGAAGCAACCTGCCAGGTTTGGTTGATTTTTTGAAGCCACAACCCCTTGTTCCTTTCCCGTTTTTCTTCTGATTCAAATAATTTTTACATTTGGTAACCTGTCGAAACAATCTGATTATCTTCACTTTGAATAATAAAAGTTCCTGAGTAAATTGACCCCGTATTTCTACTGGTACCTATGGAAAAGTTCAGCCCGGCAAAAAACTATATCAAGACCCGAAAATCAATCGGATACGTTGAACGGAAAAAAGCCACTCCGGCCGATTACCGGAGAATCGGGTTCAAATCGGGCCTGGAGGTCCATCAGCAGTTGCTTACCGGCAGTAAACTCTTCTGCAGGTGCCCGGCCGGTATATACCACGATCATAACGACTACGACGCTGAGGTGATAAGGCACATGAGGCCTACACTTAGCGAACTGGGCATTTACGACGGCACTGCCCTTATGGAGTTCCGGACAAGGAAGGAGATTACCTACAGGATTAACAACCAGACTGCCTGCACCTATGAGGTGGATGATACCCCCCCGTTCCCCATCGACAGGGAAGCCCTCGCA
>VGGM01000261.1 GCA_016868515.1 Bacteroidota bacterium
GGCCGGGTAAATGGCCGATATTACACCGGTAAGCGCGACCAGGGATGCAACCACCAGCACCTGGCTGAACCCGATTTCCGGGTAAATAACAGCATCAAACCCGAGGGCATTGAGTCCTTCCGACCAGAAGCTGAGGTCGAGGCCGGAGCGTGCAGTGAGTGCAGTGAGAACCAGTGCAAGGACAATCCCTGCAATACCTCCCGTCAGGCAAAGCAGGACGGTCTCAAGCACTATCATTGAGAATACCCTCAGGCGGGTCATACCTACTGCCATCAGCATTCCCAGTTCCTTTACCCGTTCAAGTATCACCATCAGCATGGTGTTGACAATGCCGAAGCCCAGGGCGAGCAGTATAATAATTATAAATATGTACATCATCAGGTTCATGCTCTCGTTCATAAGGGCCATTTCAGGGAGAAGTTGCGTCCAGGTCATCACCGATTTTCCGGGATACGAAGTTGCAAGACCGTCAGCGAAAGCCCCTTCGGTTCCGTTCTCATTCATCAGAACGGCAATTTCATGAGCAGCTCCCTCTTCGAGCCCTATTAGCCTACGGAGGTCAGGTTCCCTCACGAAAGCCTTCATTTCATCGTATGCGCTGTTTGCCGACCTGTAGATTCCTGCAACCCTGAAAGCGCCTCCGGTGAGGGTTCCATCCATCTCGGTAAGTGTTACCACAACCCTCGAGCGGACTCCGGCCTTCAGTTTCTGTGCAAGTTTTTCTCCTAATATTATCTGGTTGGCCTTGTCTTCGGCAAAATAGGTTCCATCGACAATCAGTTCATTGATATTAGTCACCTTTCGCTCTTTTTCCGGGTCGACACCAGTAAGCATCACTCCCGAGCCGGTTTCGGCCGTGGCAATCATGCAGGTGGTAAGTATGCGCGACGATACCGCCTTTACTCCGGTTTTTTCCGATATTTCAACGGCCATGGCAACCGCACCGGGAATATAGTCATGCACCTCCTGCGTTTCGAGGTACTTATTATGATGGAGCTGTATATGTGACATTTCCGTCCTTATCACGGCGTCAATTCTCTGGTTCACCCATCCCAGCATAAAGGCTATGGTATACACCCCGGCAAAGACTCCGATGGCTATTGCAGCCATTATAACCAGGCTTCTTGTCCGGCTGCGCCAAATATTTCTCCAGGAGACCGATAGTATCATATAATTTGTTTTTGTGCGTTAAACATAATCCGATCCGTTAGCCTGTCATCCGCGCAGCGAGCGGGCCACAACAAGTCGTCTGATCTTCATTACCGGATAAACAGCAATTACCAGTGTTATAAGGAACACTGTAACCACCTGGTTAACAAATATCCACGGAGCCGTTCCGAAGAAAAGATAAGGTTCAAATCCATACTGCAGGTATACCTCTCCTATTTCACCCGATAGCTCAATTGGGTTCCCTACAAACAACATAATAACCGGAATGCTTACCACGAACCCTGCTATCACGCCGGTCAGGCCAATCAGCATGGTCTCGATGAAGAGTACGGTTCCCAGCCGTACCTTATTCATACCAACTGCCACCATCACCCCCAGTTCCCTCCTCCTTTCGGCAAGCATCATTATTATGGTACCGAGTATGCCGAATCCTATTACAATGTAGAGGATGAAAAGCATCACTATACCTCCGGCCTTGTCACTCTCAATAAACTGAAGCACTTCGGGATTGAGTTGCTGCCAGCTAAGTACTGAAAGAGAGTCACCAGCAATCTCACTTACCTTCCTGTGTGCCGGAGCCACGGCGTCGTAGCTCTCAACCATAAGCACCAGCGATGTAACCATCCCTTCAGCCGAAAAGAGTTCACCGGCAGCTGAAATATCCATGAATACGCCAAGATTGTTCATCTGAGGAGTGCTGAAGGTGAGTATCCCCTTAATAGGATACTGGCCGGCAGCGGTAACACCCCTGTAACCCTGACTGATCACTACGATAGTATCGTTCAGTCCCAGACCGAGGTATTTCGCGGTGTTGGCGGCCACGAGTACACCGTCATCCCCGGGTGAAATCATCTTCCCCTCTGATATCCAGTGTGAAAGGTTGGATGTCTCCCTGTCTTTTTCAGGTTCGAACCCTATTATTGCCCCGCCCCTGGTGTTGGGCCCCGACGACAGCAACCCGAAACTCTCAAACCTGCGGGCAACAGTTGTCACCATTCCGGTTGAAGCAATCCTGGCCTCCAGTTCATTATCAGGCATAAATGCATTATTCACACTTCTGTCCTCCCTGTAATCGGGGTTCTGCACCTGAAGGTACCCCGACGATAACTTCACCATTATGTCAATCATGTTGCCATAGGTTCCGTCCTGCATTGAGGCCATCAGAGTGGCCATCACCACTCCGAAAAAAATGCTCGCCACCGTTATCAGTGTCCGGCGCTTGTTGCGCCAGAGATTCCGCCATGCCATTCGTAGATAACTCATAATCATTCCCTGTTTTCATATAAAACATACGGGCTTCAGGTGCCAGGTATCAGGTGTCAGGTACCGTGAACCCTGAGCCCCATGCCCTTACCTCACCCTCCTCATATTCTGTTGCGAAAAGAACGCATCGTCAATCGGCACATTGAATTTCATGCTGCCCACGGTAACAATGGTTTTCTGGTTACTCCTGTCGGCCGGCACTATCTCCAAACGAGTAGGTATCCTCCTGCCATCCATCACCTTAACATCGTACGAAAACTCGGTTTTCACCAGGTACTCCTCCTCATCGTAGTATTCCGACTTCATCTGATTGAACTCATCATGGCTTATCCATTTGATTATCCTGCCCCACACCACCGCTGCATCCTCGTGAGGCACCAGTTCTATTTTCCAGCACACCACGCCCTCAACCGTCTCATTTCCGGCCAGCCGGTGTGTGAAATCCTTAACAACAGACGACTCCTTCAGTATATCGTCATTTGTATAGTCCGATCCCATCCACCCGTCGGCCATCATCGACGGCGGCAGCTTGATCATGCGGTTTATCGAGGGCATCCAGTTCCACATTTCGGTTCCCCGTTTCAGAAATGCCTGTCCCTTCTCCTTCGCCGGCGCCATTATTAGTGTAAGTGCATTCTCCGACCCCATCGTCCAGTTTTTGAACTCAATCGTTCTCTCCCATGTCGGCCGCACGATGGTCATCGTCATATAGCTCTCGCTCGACTTCTCACCATTCCACCTCTCATCGGCTTTCCTGATTATTTCGGTCGCATCCTGTGCTGTAACACTGGCGGAACCAAGGCCTACCGCTATAAAAAGGAGGGCTGTTATCGCTTTAACTCTTTCCGTATTATTCCTGCTCATAATTATTCTATGAATACATTTTAACCATCTTCTCCTCAATCTCTTCCATTGGAAATCCTTCCGGACTGTGAAGGAAGTTAATACAAACACCGTCAAGCATCGACATGAAAAGCCTTGCCTCGACGTATGGATTCTCTAATTTCAGATCGCCGAAGTAACGCTCCAGCATTCTCAAATACCGTTTAAGAATACCGGTGAGTTCATCCTCAAAAAGCTGTATCGCAGGCGACAGATAAACTACCAGAAAGTAG
>VGGM01000262.1 GCA_016868515.1 Bacteroidota bacterium
CTTCCTGCAATATGCGGCAGGGTATGTGTCCGTCCATGTGAGGTGGCATGCCGCAGGAACCTTCTCGATGAAGGTTCGGGTGTTGGCGTCGATTACATGAAAAGGTTTGCCGCCGATAAAGATCTTGACGACCCTGATCGGTTCATGCCGGTGACCGAACCTCCCACAGGTAAAAAAGTGGCAGTGATAGGGGCAGGTCCCGGAGGCCTCTCGGCAGCTTACTGGCTGCAGCAAAAGGGCCATCAGTGTGATATCTATGAGGCAGCTCCCAAACCGGGTGGCTGGCTGCGATATGGTATTCCTGAATACAGGCTTCCAAATGATATCCTTGACAGTGAGATAGAGGGGATTACAGGTATCGGGGTTAATATTTTCTGTAACCAGAGGCTCGGCGGGAACCTTAAATTTGCCGACCTCAATAAAGAATATGACGCCTTCATCCTTGCGCCCGGGTCGCAAAAGGGAACCAGGCTTGGTTGCGAAGGCGATGAGGCCGAGAATGTCTTGCCGGGTATCGATTTTCTGAAACAGATGGAACTTACAGGAAAAAGACCCGACTTCAGAGGCAAAACCGTGGCCGTTGTTGGTGGCGGAAATACCGCCATGGACTGTTGCCGTACAAGCATCAGGTGCGGGGCCGATAAGGTATATGTCGTTTACCGCCGCACAGAAAAGGAGATGCCGGCCAATCCAATTGAAATACACGAATCAAAGATCGAGGGAGTTGAATATCTGTTCCTCACAAATCCGGTCAGGGTTAACAAGGACTCTTCGGGAAGAGTCAGTAGCATGACCCTTATCAGAATGGCTCTCGGAGAACCCGACTCTTCGGGCCGACGCAGACCTGTTGAGGTTGCAGGTTCGGAATTCGATATGGAGGTCGATTATATTCTTGCAGCGATCGGACAGAAAACCGACCTTAACTTCCTTGACGACCTTAATGCCGGAACCGACAAGGGAGTCCTGAAGGCCAATAAATGGGGAGATATCGATGCCGACCCATCAACGCTCAGAACCGGGGTTGAAAACGTTTTTGCCGCAGGCGACAGCGTATCGGGCCCGGCTACAATTATCGAAGCAGTGGCACAGGCCCAGATTGCCGTTCATAGCTGCCATGGTTATCTTATGGGGTTGCAGATTGTACCCCCTGAAAAAGTATTCTTAAGCAAAAAGGAGAACTTCAAAAAACAATCACCTACTGACTACGCCGGGCGGTTTGTACCTCAGAAACGTGAAGAGATGCCTGTACTCGACCCTGTCAGACGAATGAACTTTACCGAGGTTGAGCTGGGCTATACCGATGAAACTGTTGTGAAGCAGGAGGCTAACCGATGCCTTGAATGCGGCTGTACAGCATTCTTCGACTGCGATCTGCAGCGTTATGCAACGGAATACAGGGCCGACCAGACAAGGTTCGCGGGCGAATTCAATGCCTTTGATGTGGATTTTTCCCATCCCTTTATTGAATTCGACCGGAACAAGTGCATTCTGTGCGGAAAGTGTGTAAGAATATGCCGTGAGTATGTGGGGGCAAATGCATTGGGGCTCGTCAACAGAGGATTTGTTACTTATGTCAGTCCCGATCTCGACGGATCGCTCACCGATACAAAATGTGAAACCTGTGGGTTATGCATCTCTGTTTGTCCTACCGGGGCACTGATGGAGAACTATAAGTTCAAACCCGGACCAATAGAATCGACCCCGGTAAGGGTGGTCGATATCTTTACCTCGGAGGGTGTCACCTACGACCTTCTGAACCGTGCAGGATTCTTTATGGGCGCTGACGGGGCGCCTGGTATCGTAAACCCCGACGGGAGCATCGGACGTCAGCAACGGTTCGGATACAATGTGCTAAACCGTATCGACAGAATCACATCACCGCTCATGAAAGTGAACGGTGAATTCAAACCAATCGGATTCGAAGAGGCTTTTGCCCTTATTGCTGACAAAATAAGGGCATCCGACCCCGATGATAATATGTTCTTTGCAGGAGCCCGGCTCACAAATGAGGAACAGTACCAGATACAGAAGCTCGCCAGGGCAGCAGTGAAAACAAATAATATCGGATCGTTCCATTATATGGGCCGTTGCAAAGGCTATCTTGATGCATCGGATAATAATGTGTCATTCAGTGAGATGCCGGGTGCAACTGCATTTTTTGTGGTCGGTGCGGAACTTACCGAAGAGAATCAGTTTACGGGCTTTCTGGTCAGTAATTCAAGATTCAGGAAAGGTACTCCGGTTAAAACCTTTACCGTGAACCCTTCCGGCAGCATGAGGCATAAAAGCGATGAGTACACGGTTATAAGGTCGTACTACTATTTTATACTGGCTGTAAATCATTGTATTGTTACCGAAAAGATGTACAACCTGATGTACATTAATGATCACTGCCTGGGTTTCACTGAGTATGCAGAAAGCCTGGCCCGGAAAGAATACAAACTCCTTCTCGCGGAAGCAGGTGTTACAGGCGAGGTGGTGAGTAAGTTTGCAACCGATTATACCTCGAATCATAACCCGGTACTGATATTCAGTGAAAAGGAGATTTGTCCCGATACAGCCCGCGAAATCAGGAACCTTGCCATGCTTACAGGTACGCTCGGCAAACGTTCGGCCGGATTGGTATGCCTGAAGGAGAAAAACAACAGTCAGGGACTTATTGATGCCGGAATATCATCAGCGAGGCTGCCGGGTAACAGGGAAATCGCCGCAAATGGTTCGCACGCACTGGCTGCCGGCAAATGGGGTGTAACCGGAATGTCGGAGAAAACTGTCTCTATGAAGTCCAGACTTTTTGAGGGGAGTTTTAAAAACCTGTTCATTTTCGGAGAGGACCCGGCAGGAACGGCCTTTGACAAAGATGAGATGGTAAAATGCCTGTCAGAATCTGATTTCATGGTTGTGCAGGATTATGCTTTAACCGATACGGCACTTCTGGCCGACCTTGTTTTACCCGCGGCCTATCCGTGGGAAACGGGAGGGAGCTTTACCAATACACAAAAATTCCTTCAGAGGTTTGCCAGGGAAGCCGATTCCCCGCTGGCCGTCAACCAGCTTGAACAGATAGCTGAGATCGCGCTCCGTGTTGGTTATAGAATGTCTGGCACACCAGACGAGATACTCTCAGAGATGTTTGGTTTTCTGACACCAAATAGTGAGAAATTCACCATCAGACCAACCACGGGACCGGGAAAAAGTCCGATATGCGACTTTGGCGCAGATATGCTTAGCAGGCAGTTTGCCCTCTATTTTAACGGGGAGATGTCGGGATAGAAAAGCTGATACCGGGTAATTGTTAAAGCGATCCGGCGTTATTGTACCGGATCGCTTTTCATTTGCGGATAAGGAAAGCGGAATGAAAATTGTTGTAATTTTGACGGGTATTTCAAAAGTGTGATATGGTATTTCGAGACAGGATAAACAAAGGCCTGGTTTTACTGTTTTTTATTCTGGCGGCAGGAGTGACCGGAGTGGTAACCGCCCAGGTTCCCGTTACAAAGTCACAGCAGAAAATCATTATCAAGGGCAATAGTTATTATGTTCATG
>VGGM01000263.1 GCA_016868515.1 Bacteroidota bacterium
CTCAGCAGGGGTGTGATGGCCGCTTCGCTCATACCAGCCTCAACGGCAGGCCGCTATACTCTTACTGACCTTAAACCTTCAGTTATAAGAATGAAGGAGGATTTTGACATTTTTAACGGCGGAACCAGGGGCGCACCAAAATTTCCGATGCCGGTGAAAATGGAATTCCTGATGCACTACGGGTACGTAACCGGAGATCGCAAGATACTCGATCATATCGAATTCACTCTTCTGAAAATGGCTGCCGGCGGAATCTACGACCAGGCCGGGGGAGGTTTCGCAAGGTATTCTGTCGATGAGAAGTGGAGGGTTCCGCACTTCGAAAAGATGCTGTATGACAATGCCCGGTTGATCGGACTATACTCCGATGCCTTTTTGCTTTTCAGGAATGACCGGTTCCGGGATGTTGTAAGTCAGACTGCTAAGTTTATTGCCAGAGAGATGCTCACGGAGGAAGGCCTCTTTGCGGCTTCAATTGATGCAGACAGTGAAGGTGAGGAGGGAAGGTTCTATGTTTGGACCCAGGCTGAGATTGATAGCGTTACGGCCATTGAGAGGGATTTGTTTGAGAAGTACTACGGACTTGAGGCCGGCAGTTTATGGGAGGGGAAATACCATGTTTTAACGGCCCCTGATGACGAGGCTGTGTTTTGCCATAACACCGGTGCCGGATACGGGCACCTTGAAGGGCTGAAGGCAAATTGGAGAGATATGTTGCTGGAGGCCAGGAAAACAAGGGAGAGGCCGGTAACCGACCATAAGGTAATAACCTCGTGGAATGCAATGGCTGTTACCGGACTTGTCAGGGCGTGGCGGGCAACCGGGGAGGATCATCTTCTCTCACTGGCTGTTAAGGTTGCGGAAAAGATACTGGAGATTCAGTACCGGGGGAAAGGTAAGCTGATGAGGATATTTTCGGACGGAAAAAGCAGAGTTGGTGGCTTTCTTGACGATTACGCATTTATGGCAGAGGCAATGATTTCACTGTATGAAGCCACAATGTCGCAGCGATGGCTTGAGCTTGCCGTGCAAATTGCTGATGAAACGACGGAGAGGTTCTTCGACCTTGACGTCAACATGTTCCTGTATAAGTCCAGAGGAGAGGAGATACTCATTACCAATCATTATGAGACATACGATAATGTGATTCCATCGTCTAACTCGGTTATGGCGATGAACCTTTTCAGGCTGGGTAACATAACAACAGACAGGGGAAAGATTGAGCTTGCACTCGGAATGTTTGATCGTATTGCTGCTCAGGTTGTTAAGTATCCTGCCGGTTACAGCGGTTGGGCAAGGCTTATGCTATGGAACATCCTTCCATTCTACCAGGTTGCAATAGTCGGTAACGACGCTTCTGTGAGGCTCAGGGAGGTGTTGGCAAACTACCTTCCTGCAGCAGTTGTAGCTTCATCATCAATGCCATCGGAGTTGCCTCTGTTCGAGAACAGGTACACAGAGGGCAGGACGCTCTTATATGCCTGTATCAACAATAGTTGCATGCTCCCGGTTGAGAGTGCTGCAGAGCTTATTTCTGTGCTGCGGCCTTTACGACAAGGCTCATGAACTCGCCGATTTTTGGCGAATCGATCCATCTGACGACAACAACCAGATCATTTTCCTTGTCGATTATTATATAGTTACCTCCAAAGCCGTCGGCGTGATATACCGATTCGGGAACACCTTTCCAGGGCGACCCGGTGTTTGTCCACCACATGTATCCGTAGGTTCTGCTGGCCTTCGAAGTGCTGGTTACCGAGCTAACCCATTTTTCCGACAGAAGCTGCCTGCCGTTCCAGTTGCCGTTGCGGAGGAACAGCAGTCCGAACCTGGCCTGATCGGCTGCGCTGATAAACAGCCCGCCGCCGAAATGCCCGCCGCCGCTTACCGACTGCATCATAATGCCGTCGATATTGACCCATGAATTTTCGTATCCGTACCAGCGCCATGTAGTGGAAGCCCCTATCGGGTCCATAATTCTCTTCTTCAGGGTAACCGGCAGTGGTTCCCGCATAACATGAAGGAGCGAATATGCCAGCAGGTTGACCCGCACATCGTTGTACTTGTATGTTGTCCCGGGTTCGTTGAGCTGGCGATTTTTCCAGTCGTCTATACCACCGCGTGAAGGTGGCCTGTCGGCCCAGTCGTGTATGCCGAACAACGTTCCCGACCAGTCTGATGTTTGCTGCAGCAGGTGCAGCCAGGTTATTTTTGAGTTGTGTGCGCCATCGAACTTTTCGTCCCATACATATTTGTTAACCGGATCGTTAATGTCGGTTATCAGCTTGTCATCGAGGGCAATACCGGCGATTGTTGAGAGGAAGCTTTTTGTAACGCTGAAGGTCATGTCGACGCGGTTTATGTCGCCCCACCGGGCCACGATGTAACCGCCCCTGATCACCATTCCGGCCGGGCCTCCGCGGGGTTTCACCGGGCCAACGATATTGAAATAGGGCTCGCGCCCGTAAGCCTTCAGTATGGCAATATTAAGGTCGTTCTCAACCTTGCTTCCGTTAGCAACTGCAAATTTCACCGCGCTGTCGAGCAGAGCGGCGTTCATTTTCATCTGCTCAGGGGTGCGCGTTTCCCAGGTGGCACCCGGAAAATAGAGGTTCTGGCTCTTTGTCTGTCCGTTCGCATGAAGCAGGAGTGCAAGATAGACGGAGAAAAAAAGTAATCTTCTCATAAAATCGGTTTGTATGCCGGTAAAGCTAACAATTATTGTATCTCTCTACAATTGGTATAATCTGTTGTAGAATATATTGACGATCTGCGTCCAGTGGATGAAAATGATAGGATAATACTCCGGAATTTCCTTAATTTGTGAATAAATGTATTTAATACACGTAAGATGATATTAATTCCGGGGGATATGAAGAGAGCGATAGTATTTTATTCTGTGATGATTTTGCTGGCAACCTGTACAATGGTTACCGGACAATCTGTTCTTGAGATAAGGCAGGCCGGAGAAAACTCGGTAAGGGTTACCCTGCTGCCGGTGAATGCGGGCGGAGTTATACATTCAACGCCGCTTCTGGCAGAGGGAAAGGAATACCCGGCTCCGTTTATAAGAATCACAGAGGCTGATGGCGGGATTACCCGTTCGGCCGGCAATATTGTGGTTTCTGTTGCTTCGAAGCCGTTAACGGTTACCATTTCGCAGAAGGGGGGCGGGGTGATACAGCGGCTGCTCTTTATGGAAGATGGTACAGTTACCTTTATCAACAGCGGAGAGGCAATCCTCGGGATGGGAGAGGGTGGTCCGCGCATGACCGGCAACTGGCGTGAGCAGGCAATTGAGTTCAACAGGGTAGGGAGGTACCACGATATGGTTCCGCGGTGGCAGGCCAATGCCTACGGTTCGCGTAACCCGGTCGCATCTCTGCTCGGTACTGACGGATGGGGATTGTATGTGGTTGCTCCGTGGGTTGAGGTTGATCTGCGACGGGGCTCTGACGGCGTTTTCAAGCCCTGGGTTCCCCCGGCAGAGAGAAGCGACAGCATTGACGGTCCGGTAACGAGGACCATGCAGGGGCGGCCGCCGA
>VGGM01000264.1 GCA_016868515.1 Bacteroidota bacterium
ATTTTTTGTCATGTACTAAGAAAATTTATTATATTTGATCTTTGAATTTAGCTATTAAAACCTAAGCAGTTATGTACAGATTTAGAGCCCTACCGGTTGTTTTGGTTGCAGCACTTTTCCTCACATCATGTTTTGGAGGCAAGAAGACTGCCGATGTTTCATCAACCACTGGATGGAAATACAATGATCCCGAGAGTGGCGGTTTTGAGGTCGTGTTAGGCGCTGAGCAGGAGACAGGTCCGGGCCTGGTACTCATTGAAGGAGGCCGTTTTACAATGGGCAGGGTCGTTCAGGACGTTATGTACGACTGGAACAACTCCCCGAGGACTGTTACAGTCTCATCCTTCTATATGGACGAAACCGAGGTGAAGAATGTCGACTACCGTGAGTACCTGTTCTGGCTCAGAAGGGTTTATGTCGATTACCCCGAGGTTCACAGAAGAGCACTTCCCGACACTCTCGTCTGGAGAAGCCCGCTCGGCTTCAATGACCCCTATGTCCAGTACTACTTCAGGCACCCGTCATATAATACCTACCCGGTTGTTGGAGTAAGCTGGCTGCAGGCAAATGATTTCTGCCTCTGGCGAACCGACAGGGTTAATGAACAGATTCTCATCAGAATGGGAATTCAGGACCCGAAACTCGACCAGGTAAATGAAAATAACTTCAACACCGAGGCTTATCTTGCCGGCCTCTATGAGGGAACAGTAAAGAAAAACCTGCCCAGTCTCGCTCCCGACCAGGAAGAGAGACGGGTAATGATTGAGGACGGAATCCTTCTCCCCCGGTACCGCCTCCCAACCGAGGCCGAATGGGAGTTCGCAGCCTATGCCCTTATCGGTAATACCGTTGAGGAGAGAATGTTTGAAAGACGTATGTACCCTTGGAGCGGCCGAAACGTCCGTAACTCCAGACCAAAAAACCTGGGCCAGATGATGGCCAATTTCGTGAGAGGAAGAGGCGACCTTATGGGTGTAGCCGGCAGCCTCAACGATAATGGAAGCGTAACCGTCGATGTAAGGTCTTACTGGCCAAACGATTACGGGTTATACTGTATGGCAGGTAACGTAAACGAATGGGTGGCGGATGTTTACAGGCCTCTCAGCAACGAAGATGTAGACGCCTTCAACCCCTTCAGAGGAAACGTCTTCACCGACCTCAGGCGCGATGCCAATGGCAATGTTGTGGGTAAGGATAACCTGGGACGGTTATTCGTAGATACTGTTCTGCCCGCTGATGTTGCCAACAGATACAACTACCAGAAAGGCGACTACAGGAACTACCGCGACGGCGATCTTAAATCTGCTATCGGTGTCGGCGGCAGCTGGACTACCGGAGAAGATGATCCCGGATCAGGAAGGATGTACGCTCAGTCAGAGGCACAAGCTGACTTCAACACCCTCATCAACGACAATGCAAGGGTATACAAAGGTGGCTCCTGGAAAGACCGTGCCTACTGGCTCAACCCCTCAACAAGGAGATTTCTCGATCAGGAGAGTTCAAGGGATGACCTTGGTTTCCGTTGCGCAATGATCAGGGTAGGCAGTCCTTCAGGTTTCTGATAACCGATTCGTAAACAATAACTCAAGCCTCATTATTCAAAATAATGGGGCTTTTTTTCCGATAATTGCATGAGAACCGAAGAGATATACAGTATCTATAAAAAGTCGGCAGGAGTATCAACCGATTCCAGGACAATCAGAAAGGGACAGATCTTTTTCGCCCTCGACGGTCCTAACTACAATGGTAACATGTACGCTGCCGATGCAGTAAGGGCAGGAGCAGTCTGCGCAATTGTTGATGACCCCGACTTTGAAACCGGCAAAACAATCCTGGTCGATGATTCACTCAGGGAACTGCAGGCACTGGCATCAATGGCCAGAAACGACCTGAAATCAAAAGTGATTGCAATTACCGGCTCAAACGGGAAAACTACAACAAGGGAACTGGTCGCCGCCGTTCTGTCAACCCGGTATAAAACCTGTTCATCAGCAGGCAACCTTAATAACCATATAGGGGTACCCCTTACCATACTGTCGTGCAGCCCCGATGCCGAGATGCTTGTGGTGGAAATGGGAGCAAACCATGCAGGTGAAATAAGCCGGCTTTGTACAATTGCCCGGCCTCATATAGGAATTATAACCAACATCGGGACCGCACACATTGAAGGATTCGGCTCAATTGAAGGAGTGAAAAAGGCCAAGTCGGAGTTGTACGAGTACCTTAAAAAAACCGGAGGAATAGTATTTTATAATGAATCCGACCCGGTACTCACCGAGCTTATATATAAAATGGTAGTAAAGGCTGTCCCGTTTTCCGATCCTGCCGGCACCGATCTCATAACCGAAACAAGGCCTGAGGAACTCCTGCTGTCGGGGAGAATTGTTTATGAAGGTTCGGAGTATAAGTTCGGAACAAATCTGTTCGGCAACCATAATCATCAGAATATCCGTGCTGCGATGGCCACCGGTCTGTTCCACGATGTTCCCGTAGGGGATGTGCTTTCGGCAATTGAGTCATATGTACCCTCAAACAACCGGTCACAGGTTCTCCGGACGGAAAGAAACACCATTGTTTGTGATGCCTATAATGCAAACCCCGTTAGCATGGCCAGTGCCATCGACTCATTTTCGAAACTTGCGGTGGAAAACAAAGTGTGTATCATAGGCGATATGCTCGAGTTGGGCGAACTCACCGGGGCAGAACACGAAAAGATTCTGAAGCAGATAGCGAATTCAGCAATAGAGATATGCTATACCGTGGGCCCGGTATTCATGGCACTGTCTCCATTGTATGGGTTCCGGGCTTTTGATACGGTTGAACGCCTGGTTGAAGCGCTCAGCAAAACCCCGCTCACAGGGAAAACTGTCCTCATAAAGGGTTCAAGGGGTATCAGGCTCGAAAAATGCTATGAAGTGCTTTAACTGCTGCTTTTAATCCTCAATACCACTATTTCAGGCCGGCTGCCAATCCTCACTCTCGGACCCCATAAACCGAACCCTGAGGAAACAATTACACTGGTTTCGCCAATCCGCCCAAGTCCATATGGTATTTCATACATCTTCGATACTACAATTGACAGCGGCCATATCTGTCCGTTATGAGTATGCCCTGAAAGCTGAAGATCTATTCCCGCTGCAGCTGCTTCACCGGGATTTACAGGCTGATGATCAAGAAGTATTGTAAAGGCTGACCTGTCAGCCACAGCAAGCAGATCATCAAGAGTTGCCCTCGGTTTACCGGTATATCTGAACGAGTCACGATCCCTCCGTCCTATCAATACAACTCCCGAGGGGGTTGTTACAGTCTCATCATCAAGAAGCTCTATCCCCTTGCTTAGAATGTATGGGGCCGTTCTCTCAATGCCTCCTATGTATTCATGATTTCCGGTGATGGCGTAAACACCCTCGCGGCAGGGCGGGCAACTGAATGACGCCAGAAGGTCGCCACGAAGCACAGGCCCGATCTCACCGTCAACAATGTCGCCAAGGAACAGAACCATGTCGGGACTGACAGAGCCAATCATCGACTGGAGCTTTCTCAT